>JBBFLE010000027.1 GCA_037481695.1 bacterium
CTTTTAAACTCGCTCTCTACCACGGCTTGGGCAAGCTCCCTATGCCACAGTTAACCCACAAATTCTTGTGAGGAGCCCAAGATCATTACAAAGCGTTTGATTGCAGAGTCCAAAGATATTTGGTGCAAGGATTGCTGGAGGCATTTGAGGAGAAGACGTCAATCGCGGTGGATGCTCGCTTCACGCAGATAATGCCCAAAGGAGCCGAGACCTGCAGATTCGAGATAAGAAGAATTCCCAGAGGCCAGGAGCGACAGTGGACAGGCTATTCCAGGGAACTGGCTCAAAGGGCCCTCCAAAGGAGGTCTGAAACAGGCGCCAGATCTTCCTAGAGCGAGAATCAGGATGGGTGTATGACAGGCAAGAATTCATGCCTTGTAAGGATGTGAGTTTGCCATGAGCTCCGAGAGCCGTTGGGATCTTTACTCACAGGTGGGCTCCGGACCTTTGCCCCAGATAATAGTTGCACCCATAGACGGAGCAGAGATGGTCCTGGTCCCCGGCGGCCCCTTTATCATGGGCAGCACAACGGAAGACCTCAGACAAGTCTTCCTTTTGGATCAGAGGGAGACCCCGGTTTTTTTGACCGAGATGCCTGCCAGAAAGGTTCATGTGGGGCCTTTCTTCATAGACAGATATCCTGTCACAAATTATCAGTATCGACGCTTTGTAATGGATACCGGGCACAGGGCTCCCTGGCTCTGGGAGGATCCTCGCTGGAATGGGGCCATGCAGCCTGTGGTGGGCGTGGGTTGGGAGGACGCCAGGGCCTATGCCCGTTGGGCAGGCAAGAGCTTGCCTACAGAAGAACAGTGGGAAAAGGCGGCCAGGGGCACTGATGGGAGGTGGTGGGCCTGGGGGGACGAGTTTTTGCCCAATCGCTGTAACTCCAGGGAGTACGGACTGGGCCGTACCTCAGAGATTGGCATCTTCGACGAAGGGGTCAGCCCTTACGGCTGTTACGACATGTGCGGAAATGTCTGGGAGATGTGCGAAGGCGTGTGGCAGGAGAACCATCCTCCCATGAGGGGGGGATGTTTCTTGGGTTCGGCCACCTTCGTGAGGGTGACATGCCGCTGGACCCCCGAGGATCCGGTAAACGGGGCCCACTGGCTGGGTTTCCGGTGTGTCAAGGAAATACGCCTCAGATAGCATGGGTGGCAGACGGCGCCTTTTGGGGGTCCTGGGGACAAAAGCCTGCAAGTGAAAGGATCCATTTCCTGGATTGCCGCTGATTGATCACCTGGAACGGATCGGGTGGGTCAGCCGAAAAAAGAGAGCTTTATTGCTCCTGCCAGGGAATTCCCACCATCCCACGGATCTTCGGGGTCAGCCCTTGACTGAAGCCTTGGCCCACCTTGCCCATGGGCCCTTGAAGCATATGCTTGCCCGTGATATAGAACCTGCATCATTGTTTCCCAAAGGGCCAAAGCCCCTGAAAAGTGGGTCATGAAGTTCAAAAGCAAGACGCTGGAGCAAATAGAGTCCCTGTTCCATCCCAGGTCTGTGGCAGTGGTGGGAGTACCCCGGGGAATGAAGATGGGGAAGCTCTTTTTGTTGGCCTTGCAGGACCAGGGCTTTCCTGGAGCCATATACCCGGTCAACCCTGAAGCCAGTGAAATAGATGGAATCAGGGCCTATCCCAGCATTTCGGCCTTGCCTGAGCAGGTGGATTTGGCCATTTTGTTGATTCCCTACGAAAAGAGCCTCCCTGTGCTTCAGGAATGTGCCCAGTGCGGTGTTCGCGGAGCTGTTCTCTTTACAGCCGGTTTTGCAGAGACCGGCACTCAGCAGGGATTGGCCTTGGAGAAGGAATTGGCTGCCTTGGCCCAACAGACCGGCATGAGGATAATCGGGCCCAATTGTATGGGGATTTATGCCCCAGCCTCAGGTCTTTCCTTCTTCCCCGGTCTTCCCAAAGAGCCAGGCCCCATAGGTATGATCTCCCAGAGCGGCTCTCTGGGAAACATCCTGGGCAGGCTTGCCCATCAGAAGGGGCTTCGCTTCAGCAAGGTGGTCAGCATAGGCAATCAGTGTGATCTCACTGCTTCGGATTTCATGGAATACTTGGCCTTGGACCCGACCACAGGCTTTATAACCGCTTACCTGGAAGGTGTGAGGGAGGGCAGAGCTTTCCTGGAGGCCCTCAGGCTGGCATGCAAGAAAAAGCCTGTTTTGCTCTGGAAGGTGGGGTTGACTCCAGAGGGAGCCAGGGCTGCCCTGTCTCACACGGGCTCATTGGGAGGCTCAGGGGAGATATGGAAGGCCGTGGCAGCCCAGACCGGGGCCATCCTGGTGGAGGGGTTCGAGGCCTGGGTGGACTCGCTCATGGGCTTTGCTTTTCTGGAGAATCCACCAGGACCTAAAGTCGCCATATTATCAGGTCCTGGCGGGCTGGCTGTGGCCGCCGCAGAGGCTTGTGGAAAAGAGGGCCTGAGCCTGGCGGTCTTAAGCCAAGAGACCAAAAAGAAGCTTTCAGAAGTTGTTCCCCCCACTGGTACCAGCCTCATGAACCCAGTGGATGTAGGGCTCACAGCCTCTTTTGACATGAGGATCTACGTAGAGTCTGCAAGGGCCTTATCAAGGGATCCTGGGGTGGATGCCATAGTGGTGATAGGTATGGGGTTTTCCCCTGAGGCCAACAGAGAATACGCCCAGGCCATCATCCAACTCAAGAGGGAGACAGAGAAATCATTTCTTATGGTCAACATTCCGGGATTTGACCCGGAGATGGGCCGAGCCTTCCTGGAATCGGGAGTTCCCTTCTTCGAGACAGCAGAAAGGGCTCTGAAGTCATATCGCCTGGTTTGGCAAGACTCCCTCTTCAGAAAAAAAGGTGCGGGCTAATTGGGTTTCTTAGCAGGATCAGTATTGAGTAACCTAGGGTCTATGTTTCCGGAATCAGGTCCTCCACATTCCGGTGTATAACAAGAAACATCGGCGAAGGAGCACCTTTGCTTACAGGAAGGACATTGCTCCGGCACCGACTGGGAACCAAAGGTGTAGCCGCAATTGGAACATTTCCACTGGGTCATTTCAAACCTCCCTTTTGGGGGCTGAATTTGGATTTATCTTAGCCGTTCGCGGCCAGGTTAACAAGGGGGGAGCTTCACAATCTTCTCCAAGCAGCCGGGGAGCAAGGCAGAGGGGGTATAGAAAAGAATGGACTTTCAAAAGGTGGATCTGCAGTACTTGCGCCAGAGAGCTATCCTGAAATGGGGCCGCTGGCCTCAAGGAGTGATTTCCCTTTCTGTGGCGGACATAGATTATCCTCCCCCTCGGGAGATCCAGGAAGCAGTGGCTGAGTGGCTGTCTCAAGACAGAACCCCTTATGGCCACTACCAAGGAGACCTGGAGCTAAGAGAACTCCTTGCCCAGAAGGTCGCCCAAGAGAACGCGATTCCGGCCAGCCCTGAGGATATCCTGGTGGTGCCAGGCACCATGTTCGCTATTTTCCTGGCCACCTATCTTTTTCTTAAGCCCGGAGATAGGGCCCTGCTTAGCCCCTCGCCTGTGTACGGGCCTTTTTGGAAAAACGTGCAGGCCGCCCAGGCGCTGCCAGTGGGTCATGACCTTGAAATGAAAGCAGGATTTCTCTTCAGGCGAGATGCGCTAAGTGAACTGGTGGATTCCCGCACAAGGCTCATAATGGTTTGTAACCCCCACAACCCCACGGGAAAGGTTTTGGACAGAGCTGATCTGGAGGCCATAGCCAGTACAGCCCTGGAGCATGATCTGATCATATTCTCGGATGAGCTATATGAGGACATGGTCTTGGAAGGCCAACACATATCCATAGCCGGCCTTTCCCCGGAGATTTCCAGGCGTACAATCACGGTATTTGGATTCAGCAAGGCATTGGGGATCCCAGGTTATAGGGTGGCATACATGGTGGTGCCAGCATCTCTGAGACCCATGGTTCTGGAGGCAACTCGCCGCATCATCGTGCACACGGATTCCTTGGCTCAGGCAGCAGCCATGGGTTCCATGAGGGCCAGAGGCTGGTGGGTCCCAGCCCTATCGGATCATCTCAGACAAATGAGGGACATGGCCTTGGAGAGGCTGGGCAAGATACATGGGTTGAGGTGCCAGAGACCACAGGCAACCCCTTTTCTTTTTCCAGACATCAAGGACCTGGGCATGAGCAGCCACGAGGCCGCTGAATTCCTGTTGGAGAAAGCCGCTGTGGTTGTACAGCCGGGAACACAATTCGGCCCTGCAGGCGAGGGCTTCATAAGGATTAACATAGGCACTTCTTGGGAGGTACTGAATGAGGCATTGGAAAGAATAGATATGGCTGTGTCAGAATTGAGGACTTGAAATTCCAGTGAGCCTCGATGGGAGGGAAACTCATGTCAACAAAAGAGGAGTTGATCTACAAAGTGGAGCAGGGGGTGGCCAGGATCATCATGAACAGGCCTGCTCAGATGAACAGCATGAGTCACGGCCTGCTTCAGGGCATATGGGAAGCCTTTGGGGAGGCAGCCAGGGATGACGAGGTGCGTTGTGCGGTCCTCTCAGGCACCGGAGAGGCTTTTTCAGCCGGTGGAGACATGGGTGTACTCAAGCAGTGGAGCCAGTCTTCCGCCACAGTGGTGTATAGGCACATGAAGGAAGTAGGGGAGGTGGTCATGAGGGTGTACTGCTTCCCCAAGCCCCTTATTACAGCAGTCAACGGTGTGGCTGTAGGGGGAGGGTGCAGTCTGGCTCTGTGTGGAGATGTCATACTGGCCTCAGAGAGGGCCAGATTCGGGATGGTTTTTTCCCGCCATAACCTGGGGCCAGACATGGGAGCCTCCTTCCTGCTGCCCAGACTGGTGGGTGTGCTGAGGGCAAAGGAACTCCTTTTCAGCGGGAGGATCATATCGGCCCAGGAGGCCTTTTCTTACGGAATGGTGAGCCAAGTGGTACCTGACCATGAGCTGGAGGCCAGAGCCATGGAGATGGCCCATGAGATGGCAGCATGGGCGCCACAGGCCATCTGTCTTGGTAAGGCCTTGCTGCAGCGCTCCATGGCCGGGGCTGATCTGGGAGAGATGTTGGAGTTGGAGGCCCAGGCTCAGGCTATCCTGTTCAACTCAGATGACACCCGTGAAGCCATAAAGGCCTTTCTGGAAAAACGAAAACCCGTTTTCCGAAACAGGTGACTCCCATGTGGCAAGAGGCTTCAACTTGAAAGGGGCCAATAAGGGCTCACATGGACAAGGCCATTACCTGGACTCGTTTTCTAGAGGGGAAAAATCTGGCTTTTGGCTCCTTGTGTGCCATTGATGGAAGCCCAGCAAGGAAGACAGATCCCAGGTGGCATGAAATCACATCTGGTTGCTTGACGGCCAACATAAGGTAAATGTATAAGCAGGGAAACGAGAGTTCACAGAGCAGTGTTTTGAGGCGAAAACAGGATTCGATCCTGGATATGATGAGATGAGCTTCATCCCCTGCTTTTCTTGAATCATGGGGGCTTCTGAAGTTTCTTGTGGGGAATGATGGCCTTCAGGGCAAGAGTTTACGAGGAAAGTCCTCTGAGAATATCGCCTGAAAGAGTTCCTGTCTTGGTGCTTCACAACCTGGATCCATCCTGGAGTTCCCAGGAGACCAAGGCGGTGCTGGATCAGATAAGTCTTCTCAAGGAGGCTCTTGCACAACAGGGGCACCCTGTTGGTGAACTGAGACTCACAGATTCCATGCTGGCCATGAGGCTTGCCTTGTGGGATCCGGGGAAGATAGTGGTGCTCAACTGGTGCGAGGGGATTCCAGGCTTGGAAAGAAGTGAACCTTTGGTGGCAGTTGCCTTGGAGGCTTTGGGCTTCACGTACACTGGTTCGCCAGCGCAGGTGCTTGCCCTAAGCTGGGACAAGAGATCTGTGAAAAACATTTTGAATGGAGCCGGCATCCCGACACCCAGATGGAAGACCTATTCTGACCCTAAATGCCATGATTGGAAGAGCTTTCCGGCCATAGTGAAACCTGCACTGGAGCACTGCAGCCTGGGGCTGACTCCTTCCTCTGTAGTGATGAACACCCGAGAACTCACCCAGCAGGTGGAGAAGGTTCTCCAGGACATGAAACAGCCCGTCATCGTGGAGGATTTCATAGATGGCCCTGAGTTTCATGTGAACATATGGGGGAACTGTGATGTCCAGATATTGCCCCCGGCTGAGATGGACTTCAGTTGTTTTAAGGATCCCAGGGACAGACTCTGTACATTCGACTCCAAGTTCACTCCCGGCTCTCCTCACTATGAGGGGATAAAGGTGAAGGTGCCCAGCTCCCTGGCTCCAGATCAACTCAAGAGACTTGAGAGGATCTCTTTGAAAACATACAGATCTTTGGGTTGCAGGGACTACGCCAGACTGGACCTTCGCTTGAGGAAAAACCGTTTCTACGTGCTGGATGTGAACCCCAATCCGGACATCAGCTCAGATACCAGCTTGGCCCTTTGCGCGGAGCATGCAGGTTATTGCTATGGGGCCATGCTGAGTCATCTGGTGAAACTTGCTGCAGCCAGGCACCCCGTGCTGGGAAAGACTCTGCAAGTTCAAAAAAAGGATTCCCTAAGAGTCATCGAGATGTCTTGCAGCCCCAAGACTCTGGATGTTTTGTGATGGAACTGGTGGATTTCCATGAGACCTCGAAGATCTCTGCCCAAGGGACCCCTGAGCCCAAAGACCGTGTATGGGCTCTTTTCCTGTTAATAATCCGGGCTGCAGATGGCTCCTTGGCTCAGGCATGTGATGCTGCTTGGCCCGGATGATCCCATAAGATATTGAGCCTCTTCCGGGGGCTTGGGTTCTCAGGCTTTTCTGGTGAGGATTTGATGGCGCTTTGAAGCCGTGGAGAGGGAACATGCAGTTCAGGTACAGCAACAGGAGAAGGTGGGAAAATGCTGCCCAAAGATCAGTGGTCATGGGCAACAGAGGAATGGTGGCTTCAAGCCAGCCCCTTGCCACCCAGGCCGGGCTTCGGATCTTGCTTTCGGGAGGCAATGCCGTAGATGCTGCAGTGGCCATGTTGGCCACTTTGAGTGTGGTAGAGCCCCATTCCGTTGGTTTGGGGGGAGATGCCTTTGCCTTGATCTGGTGGGCAAAGCAGAGGAAGCTTATGGGGCTCAATGGCAGCGGCCGGGCCCCCAGGAAGGCCCATGTGGAATGGTTCCTGAAAGGGGGCCTGGAAGCCATTCCCCCAAGAGGCATTCTTCCTGTGACAATTCCAGGAGCTTTGCATGCATGGCATGAAGCCCTTTCCAGGTTTGGAACCATGAGCCTGGCTCAGGTGTTGGAGGAAGCTTCTTACCATGCCAGGCAAGGTTTTCCTGTGACCGAGGTAATAGCAGGGGAATGGGCCAATGCCTCCCAGATTCTGGAGCAGGATCCTGAAGCCAGCAAGGTGTTTCTGCCTGGTGGAAGGCCCCCCAAGCCGGGTGAGATCTTTGCAAATCCCAAGCTGGCAGACAGTCTGGATTTGATAGCCCGGAAAGGTCCAGGAGCCCTGTACGGTGGGGAGTTGGGCGAGGCCATAGTGAGTTGCTCCCAGAAAAGGGGAGGGCTTCTTTGCCTGGAGGATCTTGCAGAACACCAAAGCACCTGGGTTGAGCCCGTTTGCACAAATTACAGGGGTTATACTGTCTGGGAGCTTCCTCCCAACGGGCAGGGTATAGTGGCCCTGGAAATGCTCAACATCTTGGAGGGTTACGAGCTTTCCGCTTTGGAACACAACGGGCCAGATCACATCCATTTGCTGGTGGAGGCGAAAAAAGCTGCTTTTGGGGACAGGGATTGCTGGATCGCGGATCCGGAAAAACAGCATGTGCCAGTGGAAAGGCTCATAAGCAAGGATCACGCAAGGCACATACGCTCCAGGATACTCATGGAGCGGGCATCTGCCGTGGGAGATGAGCCATGGCTTCAAAACAGCTCTGAGACGGTCTATGTTTCGGCAGTGGATGGACAGGGCAATGCGGCCTCCTTCATAAGTAGCATCTTCATGCATTTCGGCTCCGGGGTCGTGGCTGAGGACACCGGCATAATCCTTCAGAACAGAGGTTGTGCCTTCAGGCTAGATCCTGCCCATCCCAATGTAATAGCACCAGGCAAAAGACCATTGCATACCATAATTCCCGCAATGCTATTCAAAGAAGGGGAATTCTTGATGAGCTTCGGGGTCATGGGCGGGGACATGCAACCCCAGGGTCATGTCCAGTTTCTTTCGAATCTCATAGACTTTGGAATGAATCTGCAGGAAGCCTTGGATGCCCCCAGGGTGCGCCATCTCGGGGGCATGGAGGTATACCTGGAGGATGGAATTTCCAAGCACACTGCTCTGGAGCTGGAGGCCAGGGGGCACCAAGTATTGCTGGTGGACCCGCCTGTGAACGAGGTGGGCGGCGGACAGGCTGTTTACAGGGATCCCACAACCAGAGTGCTCCTCGGCGCCTCAGACCGCCGCAAGGACGGCTGCGCCATGGGTTATTGAGGCCCCTGGTCATGGCGAGAGATCCAGATCAGGAGCCGTTGCGGTCATGAATCAGATGGCTTTGCCCAGGTATTTTAAAATGCTAGAATCCGCGAAATATGTTAAAAAAGGGCAATGCGGCCTCACGGCCTTGAGAAAAGCCTTATAAGATGGGGAGCTTCCATGGACGAGGAGATCCGCAAGGCTCAGAGGCTTAGGCTGGGTCGCTTTGGAATGGCAGCAGTCACCTATTTGCTGGCAGGCTTTGCGTGTTTTTTGACCCAGCAGCTAGGCTTAGGCCAGATGAGCGCATTTCAGTGGGTTGTGTTTGTGGCCATAGCAATAGCGTGGAACCTGCTTTTTTTCATCATTTTTCTAAATGATTGGAATCTGAGGTTTAAAGATCCTTCCCTCACCAAGGAACAGATAGTGTTGTCAGCCTTGTGGGGATTTTGGGCATTGTACCACCTGCCAGAGGCAAGGCCCATAGTTTTGACCTTCTATGTACCTGCTTTCAGCTTCGGGATGTTGAGACTAAACAGGCCAGAGTACCTCAAGGTGACGGCAACAGTCATGGCACTTTACGGCTGCCTGCTCCTCTTGGAGTATTTTCAGGGGAGGCCCGGGTTTAGACCAAGTTATGAGATCTTTCTCTTTTGCCTTTTTGGGATTCTTTTTTGCTGGCTGGCCTTTTTTGGTGGCTTTGTCTCGGATCTCAGGAGAAGGCTTAGGCTTCAGAACCTGGAGGTTCTAAAGGCCAATGAGGGGCTCCGTAAAGAGATGGAGCAAAGACAGAGGATCCAGGAGGAAAAGGACAGGCTCCTCCAGGAGCTCAAGGAGACCCTGGGAGCGGTGAAGACCCTAAAGGGGCTGATACCCATATGCGCGTGGTGTAAGAAGATAAGAAACGACACAGGATATTGGCAGGAGTTGGAAGCCTATATCAAAGACCACTCAGATGCAGAGCTCAGCCATGGAATCTGCCCGGAGTGTGCCAGGGACTTGACTGCAGGACTGAAGATGAGGGATAAGGCTTCTTTCTGAAGGGAGCAGGGACTTCTGTGGGATCCTGGTTTGGTTTGAAACTGGTGGTGGCTGAATCTGGCAGGAGATTGGGGAGTTGGGGCCAATTTCCATTGATCCTGGCTGATGATTGGAGCTAGATCAGAATCGGTTTTGGAGAAAGGGTGGTGAGGCCTGGTACCTAGGCTCAGGAGGCCTTGAGTCAGCCTGTTGAGTTTTGTGACTGGCCTATGGTG
Source organism: bacterium (assembly GCA_037481695.1). Classification (NCBI taxonomy): domain Bacteria; species bacterium. The sequence goes on from JBBFLE010000027.1 coordinate 9,711, forward strand.
CACCATGGCCCAAAATCCCCAAGAGGCTCCCATGGTGCATGAAATTATTATATGATTTGTTTGCTGGATATGCCTTGGGATCCTCCAGATTCAGGGGTGAGAGGCTTATCTTATTTGGGGTGGCGGCAATGCAGCGTGCCTTGAGACAGGTAAGGAGGCTGTTGGTGGCTGTTGTGGGGGGCACTGTTGTATTAATAGGGCTGGCCATGGTCGTACTGCCTGGCCCCGCCACTGTTGTAATTCCTGCAGGTATGGCAATTTTGGCCACAGAATTTCTCTGGGCGCGAAGAGTTCTGGAGAAGACCCGACAGAGGTTTATGGCCACAGTCAAAAAGGTGAGAAGGGGAGGAGAAAATGGAGTGGAAGCCCAGCGAGAAAGAGGAGGAGTATTTTGCCAGGTTGGAGTTCGAGAGGAAAAAGAAGCAGGAAGAGCAGAAGCATGCCAAGCTGGCAGAGGATGAGAAAAAAAGGCTCAAGGACCTCCATTATATGCGCTGTCCCAAGTGCGGGATGGAACTCATTGAGATAGATTACAAAGGGATCAAGGTGGACAAGTGCTCGGAGTGCGAGGGAATCTGGCTGGATGCCGGGGAGTTTGAAATGGTCTCCAGAATGGAAAAAGGAGCCTTGGACAAACTCTTTGGGGTCTTCAAGAGGTGAGTTCTTTCGGGGAGCGGGCATCTTGCCCGCTTCCCTGGTGCATGTTGCCTGGCTCCTTTCAGGAGCGCACTGCTATGAAGGAAAGCTCTATATTGGCGCCCAAGGCCAGACCCGATACGGCCACGGTTTCCCTGGCAGGTGGATTCTCGGGAAAGTATTTGGAGTACACCTCGTTGAAGGCTGCATAGTCATCCATGCTCCTTAGGTAAACGGTCACCTTCACCACATCCCTGAGGTCCATGCCCACCTTTCTAAGTACTCCCCTTAGGTTTTGGATGGCCCGATGCGTCTCAGGCACAATGCCCCCTGGCACCACCTCTCCCTTTTCATGGTCATATCCTATGGAGCCCGACAGATAGAAGGTGTCTCCAACCATCACTCCTTCACAGAAGGGAAGCCCCCTGGGACCCTGCCCTACGATCTGTCTTGAGCTCATGGAATCATCCTCCTTTCACAACCGGCAAGCCAAATACCATCCAACAAGCTGGGTGATTGAAACCCTCACAATCATACCACGAGAGAAACCTAATGCACATGAATCTGGATAACTGGTAGGATGTGTGGCTCTGGGCAAAGCTCTTGCAATGATTGCTGCCCAGGCACAGGTAATGCCACCATGGATTTAGGGCCTTGGAGCTGATGGCCGGCCGTGCAAATTGACTAGAAGCTCGCCCATGGGGTAAACTCAAGATTCAATGGTGGAATTGGCCAGGAAAGCACCAAAATGGAAATAGTATGAGAAAGCCTTTTTTAAGGGCCCGAGTTGCCCACCGGTCAAAGGTCCTTGAATTATTCAGACCCCATCATAGGGCTTGCAAGAAAGGAGACTAGACTTGTGAAGGTCCAAATAGAGGAGATAAGCCAGGTAAAGAGAAAGCTTCAAGTAGAGCTGCCCGCCCAGGTGGTCATCCAGGAGCTGGACAAGGCCTACCAAGACCTTAGAAAAAACGCTCATCTAAAGGGTTTCAGACCAGGAAAGGCTCCCCGCTCCATCCTGGAGAGATATTTCGGTGAACAGGTCAAAGAACAGGTCAGCTCCCAGATCATAGAAGACAGCCTTGGCAAGGTGATCTCGGAGCATCAATTGCGGACCGTAGGAAGACCTTTAGTGGAGGAAGTGGACCTGACGCCAGGTCAGGAGCTGCGCTTTACGGCTACAGTGGAAGTACTCCCGACCATAGAGTTGAAGGATTACAAGGCCTTGGAAGTGCCGCAGATGGACTTCCAGATCACAGATGAAGAGGTCTCGGCCCGTATAGATGAGATCCGGGAAATGTTCGCCAAGCTGGAGGACCTAGAGGAGGACAGGCCTGTTCAAGAGGGAGATTTTGTCTTGCTCTCCCATCGTTTTTCAGTGGAAGGTCAGCTCCAGGGCCATGAGAGTGGTCAGGAGCAGGTAGTGGAATTAAAAGAAGGGGCCTTGGACGAGAGGATCTACAAGGCTGTCTTGGGTCTTAGGCCAGGGCAAGAGGTTCAGGTACCCCACAGGTTCCCTCAAGACCACCCGGACAATAGGTTGGCCGGAAAAGAAGGGGTCTTGGAGATAAGAGTTGGAAAGATTCGCAAGAAGGTGCTTCCTGAGCTGGATGACTCCTTTGCGCGCAGATTGGGGGAGTACTCGGGTGTGGAGGAACTCAGGGCCGCTATAGTGAGGGAGCTGGAAGAAGAAAGACGGAAAGAATTGGAAGCTCAGGCCAAGCAAGCCATAGTGGAACAGCTTCTAAAGCTTCATCCTGAATTCGAGGTGCCCGAAAGCTTGGTAGAGTTGGAGATCAGATCCATGCTTCAGGAAGCCAGACGCAGGCTGGTGGTGCATGGAGTGAAACAGGAGGAAACCACAGCTCTCTTGGCTCAGATGAAGGATAAGTACAGGGACTCGGCCGTGAGGTCCGTGCGCTCCACCTTGATTTTACAGGCCATAGCCGATAAGGAGGGACTGGAAGTCACCGATGAAATTTTTCGAAATGGCATGGAGCGAATTGCCAGGGAGACAGGTAGGGACTTATCCCAGGTCAAGGAGATATACCAGCGCCCCGAGGCCAAGGAATCATTGTTGCTGTCCTTGAGAGAGGAACTGGCGCTTGATTTCCTGAGGCAGGGGGCTAAAATGGTAGCCAGAAAGGATCAGGAGCAAGGCTGAAAATAAGAGGATCTTGTAGGAGGTGACTTGGTGCCTTTGATTCCCATAGTCATAGAGCAAAGCGGCCGGGGGGAGAGAGCCTATGACATATACTCCAGGCTGCTCAAGGAAAGAATAATATTCTTGGGCACCCCGGTGACCGATGAGGTGGCCAACCTCATAATAGCTCAGATACTTTTCCTGGAGTCAGAGGATCCTGACAAGGACATTCATTTTTATATCAACACCCCGGGGGGCCTGGTCACCGCAGGGATGGCCATCTATGATACCATGCAATATGTGAAACCCCCCATCTCCACCCTTTGCATAGGACAGGCAGCCAGCATGGGCGCAGTGCTCTTGGCAGCCGGGACCCCTGGAAAACGCTTTGCCCTTCCACACTCCAGGATCCTCATTCACCAGCCCATGGGAGGTTTTCAGGGGCCGGCCTCGGACATAGAGATTCATGCCAGGGAAATCCTTAGAATGAGGGAAGAGCTCAATCAGGTCTTGGCCAAACACACGGGTCAACCCGTGGAAAGAATAAGAGAAGACACTGATAGAGACTTTTTCATGACAGGCCAGCAGGCCTTGGAGTATGGAATCATAGATGAAGTAATAACTCGCAAGCCCCTGTTAAAGGGTCAGGAAGAAAAAGTGGGAAACTAGCTTATGAAGAGAAACCAGAGAAACCACGAACTGTTTTGCAGTTTCTGCGGCAAAAGCCAATCCGAGGTGAGAAAACTCATAGCCGGTCCGGCAGTTTACATCTGTGACGAGTGCATAGAACTCTGCAAGGACATCATCGCCGAAGAGTACCAGAAGGAGCAGAAGCACCGTCGCCGCTCGGAGGTGCCCAAGCCACAGGAGATCAAGGAGTTTCTTGACCAATATGTGATAGGTCAGGAAAGGGCCAAGAAGATCCTTGCCGTGGCAGTCCACAACCACTACCGGAGAATAGAGTTCCAGGGAGATCTGGATGGAGTGGAACTTCAAAAGAGCAATATCCTGCTGTTGGGTCCCACGGGCAGCGGAAAGACTCTTCTGGCCCAGACCCTGGCTAGGTTCCTGAACGTTCCTTTCACCATAGCCGATGCCACCAGTCTGACCGAGGCGGGCTATGTGGGCGAGGATGTGGAAAACATAATACTAAGCCTGCTTCAGGTGGCAGACTTTGATGTGGAAAAGGCCTCAAGAGGCATAGTTTACATAGACGAAATAGACAAGATTGCTCGTAAAGGGGACAATCCCTCTATTACCAGGGATGTATCTGGAGAGGGGGTTCAGCAGGCACTTCTCAAGATCATAGAAGGCACAGTGGCCAATGTGCCTCCCAAGGGGGGTAGGAAGCACCCCCAGCAGGAATTCATCCAGGTGGACACAACCAACATCTTGTTTATCTGCGGCGGAGCCTTCGTGGACCTGGAAAAAATAATCCAGCAAAGAGTGGGCAAGAAGAGCCTAGGCTTCGGTGCTGATGTGAAATCCCATGGGGCCAGACATTCTGGTGAGATCCTGGCACAGGTGCAACCCGAGGATCTGCTCAAGTTCGGTTTGATTCCCGAGTTTATTGGCAGGCTGCCTGTGATTGCAACTCTGGAAGAGCTGGATGAAGATGCCCTGGTGAAGATCTTGAGACAGCCTCGAAATGCCTTGGTCAGGCAGTACCAGAAGTTATTTGAGTTCGAGAACGTGAAGCTGGAGTTCACGGAAGAGGCTTTGAGGGCCATAGCCAAGGAAGCCATCAAGAGAAAGAGCGGGGCCCGAGGTCTTCGCTCCATACTGGAGAACATAATGCTGGATCTCATGTACGAGATTCCCTCCAGATCCAATATCCGCGAGTGTGTGATAACCGAGGAGGCTGTACTGCAGAAAGGGCCACCGCTTCTGATTTATGAGGACAAGGTGGAGTCTGCTTGAAACTCGGGTTTTCCGCCCTGAGCCTTGGACCATCCCGAGCCCGGACCTGGAATTAAAGTTTCAGATACACCCGTTTGCGCCGCAAGAGATGGTAATGCACAGCGTGAGACAGGACATACCCTTGCAGGCAGAAAGAGAATTTGACCCAAAGAGGATTTTCGCTCCATGAGGGCTCAGACTATATCATCTGATCCAGGCGTACAACAGAATCAGGATCAATGGGCTAAGTGGCTTGGCCATGAAAAGCCTCGGGAAGCCACAGATACACAAGACCGGGGAAACAAGTGGGATTGAGGAAAGGGAGGATAGCAGGTGTTCCGAGTGCACCGCCAACGTCCAAATGGCCCTATGCTGCAGCAGATTCCCCTTCTTCCGCTTCGTGACATAGTCATAATTCCACACATGGTGGTACCTCTTTTTGTGGGAAGGGGGAAATCCATTCAGGCCCTGGAGCACTCCCTCAAGGCCGAGGGACCTATCTTCTTGGTGGCGCAAAGGGACTCCAAGGAGAACGATCCTGACATAACGCAGCTCTACGCAGTGGGCACCGTGGCCAAGATCCTTCAGATGCTCAGACTCCCGGATGGAACCGTCAAGGTCTTGGTGGAAGGGCTTTGGAGGGCCAGGCTTTTGGATATGGTTCAGAGCGAGCCCTGCTTCCTGGTGAGGATCGAGAGGCTGCAGGCTTTCATTGCCAGGAGTCCAGAGCTGGAAGCCCTAATGAGAGCTGCGAAGGATGCCTTCCAGTACTATTCCAGGCTCAACAAGAAGATCTCTCAGGATTTGGTGGCCTCCGTAGTGCAGATAGAAGATCCGGACAGATTAACAGACTCCATATTGCCCCATCTCAACGTGAAACTCGAGGAAAAACAGCGCCTCTTGGAGGTTGTCAATCCGCAAGAGAGACTGGAACAACTCTTGGCTTTGCTTCAAGGGGAAATAGAGATCCTGGAGATCGAGCGCAAGATAAGGGCCCGTGTCAAAAAACAGATGGAGAAAAGCCAGCGGGAGTACTATCTCAGCGAGCAGATGCGGGCCATCCAGAAGGAGATGGGAGAAAAGGACGATTTTCGAAACGAGATCCAGGAGCTGGAGAAGCGCATCCAGGAAAAGAAACTATCCCAAGAGGCCAGGGAAAAGGCTTTGCATGAGCTCAAGAAGCTCAAGATGATGTCGCCCATGTCAGCCGAGGCCACGGTGGTCAGGAATTACATTGACTGGATCTTGAGCCTTCCATGGGCTGAATACACCGAAGAGAAGCTGGACATTGATGAAGCGGCCAAGATCCTGGACGAGGATCACTACGGCTTGGCACAGCCCAAGGAGAGGATCCTGGAGTATCTGGCTGTCCAGAGCCTTGTGGAGCGCATCAAAGGGCCCATACTCTGCTTCGTGGGTCCTCCAGGGGTTGGTAAAACATCTTTGGGCCGTTCCATAGCCAGGGCCACAGGCCGCAAGTTTGTCAGGCTGTCTCTGGGAGGCGTCAGAGACGAGGCCGAGATCAGGGGGCACAGGAGGACCTACATAGGAGCCCTCCCAGGCAAGATAATCCAGTCCATGAAAAAGGCAGGCTCCAGCAACCCAGTGTTTCTCTTGGATGAAGTGGACAAGATGAGCATGGATTTCCGAGGGGATCCATCTGCGGCCCTTCTGGAGGTTTTGGATCCCGAGCAGAATCATGCCTTCAATGATCATTACCTGGATCTGGACTATGATCTCTCCAGGGTCATGTTCATTACCACTGCCAACACCCTTCATTCCATACCTGCACCCTTGCAGGATCGTATGGAGATCATCCGTCTGCCCGGGTACACAGAAGAGGAGAAGCTGGAAATAGCCAGGAGATTTCTTGTGCCCAAACAGATGGAGGCTCATGGGCTTTTGGGGCGTCCCATAAGCTTTACGGACTCCGCCGTGCGCTGTGCCATAAGGCTCTACACCAGGGAGGCAGGAGTTCGCAACCTGGAGAGGGAAATAGCCACCGTGTGCAGGAAAGTAGCCAGAAGGCTTCTCCAGGAAAAGCAGGAGGGGCCCGTCAAGGTGACGGCCAAGAGGTTGGGGACCTACCTGGGGGTGCCCAAGTACCGCTTCGGGAGGGTGGAGGAAAAGGAGCACTTGGTGGGGCTGGCTATGGGGTTGGCCTGGACAGAGGCTGGAGGGGAATTGCTGAGCACAGAGGTGGCGGTGATGCCGGGTAAAGGCAAGCTCATAGTCACAGGAAAGCTCGGGGACGTGATGCAGGAGTCCGCCCATGCGGCTTTGAGTTATGTGCGCTCCAGGACTCGACTCCTTAGGCTGGAAGAGGATTTCTACCAGAAGCTGGACATTCATATCCATGTGCCCGAAGGGGCCACACCCAAGGATGGGCCATCAGCGGGCATAACCATGACCACGGCCATAGCCTCTGCTTTGCTAAGGATACCTGTGAGGGCGGACCTGGCCATGACAGGGGAGATCACCTTGAGGGGAAGGGTGCTGCCTGTGGGTGGACTCAAGGAAAAACTTCTGGCTGCCCACAGGGGCAGGGTCAGAACCGTGATCATTCCAGCCGAGAACCAGAAGGACCTCAAAGAAATACCTTCCAAGGTACTCAGGGAGCTGGAGATAGTTCCAGTGGAACATATGGACGAGGTTTTGCTTAGGGCCTTGGTGGTGAGCGATCCGAGCGCCCTTTTTGCCTCGGATGTGCCCGAGTCTGAGCTGCCCTTTGGTAGGCGGGCTAGATTGCCCTTGCAGGAGTCTCAAAGAATAACCCATTGAGAAGAAGGATTAGATTTTTTGCGGCTTGACAAGCTTGGGGTTCCTTGGTACAAGAAAAACATTTCTCATATCAATTTAGGGAAAGGGGGGACGGGGGATGACGAAGACAGAGCTGGTCGGTGCCATGGCTGCCCAGGCCGGGATTTCCAAGGCTGCGGCGGAGAAAGCCCTCAAGGCATTCACCGAAGGGGTGGCCAAAGCCCTCAAGAAAGGGGATAAGGTCAGCCTGGTGGGCTTCGGTTCCTTTGAGGTCTCCAAGCGGGCCGCCCGCAAGGGCAGGAATCCCAGGACGGGGGCTGAAATCAAGATCAAGGCGAGCAAGGTTCCCAGGTTCAGACCTGGGCGCTCCCTGAAGGAGACTGTGAACTCCTGAGGGAAGCTCTTAGGGAATGCCCTCGGACTAGGGCGGGTAGCTCAGACGGGAGAGCGCTGGCCTTACAAGCCAGAGGTCACAGGTTCGATCCCTGTTCCGCCTACCAGCAAGGGGTGGGGCCCCAGGTCCGGGGTTAGAACTCAAAGCGGGGTCGTAGTTAAGCCTGGTGATAACGCCGGCCTGTCACGCCGGAGGGCGCGAGTTCAAATCTCGTCGGCCCCGCCAAGAAATCAAGGGGTCAGGCCTTGGGCCTGGCCCCTTGGTTCTTGGACCTCAAGTGGTCCTGCCTATGAGGCCCTTCCCCAATCAATGCCTGGACATGGGTAAAGGTAACTGGGATTAGGACAAAAGAGGCTTTCGGGATGATGAGTCTTCCAGGGGCAAGCTCTCCCTGAACAAGCTCAACCCTCTCCCAGGTAAGCAGCCCTCACCATTTCGTTGGATGCCAGATTTTGTGAGCTATCGGTGAGCACCACTGTGCCTGTTTGAAGAACATAACCTCTGTGTGCTATTTGCAGGGCCATGCGCGCATTTTGCTCCACCAATAGAATGGTTGTACCCTCGCCGTGGAGCTGCCTTAGGGTCTCAAAGATGCTTTCCACCAGTACAGGAGCCAGCCCCATGGAAGGCTCGTCCAGGAGCAAGACTTTGGGTTCTGCCATGAGAGCCCTTCCTATGGCCAGCATCTGCTGCTCGCCTCCGCTGAGGGTGCCTGCCACCTGTTTGCGCCTTTGTTGTAATCTAGGGAAAAGCCTGAAGACCCTTTCCATGTTGAGTCTGTTGCGCTTGCTGTCAGGCTGAGTGAAGGCTCCCATTTCCAGATTTTCTTTTACTGTTAGGGTCCCGAATATCCTTCTGCCTTCAGGAACCTGCACTATCCCTCTGGCCACGATCTGGTGAGCGGCAAGGGCTGTGAGCTCCTCCCCCTGGAACCGGATGGATCCGCTTCTGGGCCGCACAAGCCCGCTTATGGTCTTCAGGAGTGTGCTCTTGCCTGCTCCATTGGCTCCGATGATGGTGACTATCTCTCCGACCTCAACACTCACGCAAACATCCTTGATGGCATGGATATGTCCGTAGTAGGTGTTGAGCTTTTCCACATCAAGCGTTTCGCCCATGCTTGCAGCCTCGCAAACAAATACCCATCAAGCCTGACTCATGGTAGACTGCTCTGAACTTCCTTTTCCCAGATAGGCCTCTATGACCCTGGGGTCTTTTTGTATCTGTGCCGGGGGCCCCTCGGCTATCTTCTCACCGTAATCCAGCACCGTCACCTTCTCGGAAATATTCATCACCACCCTCATCTGGTGCTCTATGAGAAGAACTGTTATGCCCAGCTCGTCCCTGAGCCTCAGGATAAAATCTGTCATCTCCTGAGTCTCTTTGGGATTCATCCCAGCTGTGGGCTCATCCAGCAAGAGGAGTCTGGGGCGGGTGGCCAAGGCCCTGGCCACCTCAAGCCTTCTCTGGTCGCCGTAAGGCAGGTTTTTTGCCAGAAGATCCCCCTTGCCTGCCAGATTTACAAACCTGAGCAATCCCCTTGCCTCCTCCACAGCCTGGCGCTCTTCTTCTCTGGTGGAAGGAAGCCCCAATACAATTCCCATGAAGCCAGCCTTGAGGTGAGGGTGGAGACCCACCAGGACGTTCTCCATGACTGTTAGATTGGGAAAAAGCCTTATGTTCTGGTAAGTTCTGGCTATGCCCAGACGTACTATCCTGTCAGGCAGAAGGCCCTTTATGGAGTGGCCATCCAGCAAAATATCACCTCTTTCCGGCTTGTAGAACCCGGTGATGCAATTGAAAAGGGTTGTCTTGCCAGCTCCATTGGGGCCTATGACGCTCTGGATGCTCTCCTTGCGAACATCCAGGTCCAGGTCTTGGAGAGCCACTAAACCGCCGAAGAGCTTTGTCACTTTCTTACAAGTAAGCAAATTCATCTTGGCTTCCAGTTGGCAATATTTAGTGCTTCCAGCTAACCCATCTTCAATCCAGCATCCACAACTTCAGGCTCCTGCTCTCCCTCGTGAAGCTCCCTCTTGCGCACAGCCTCGGGCCAGAGACCCTCGGGTTTCAAGAGCATCATGGCCACCAAGGCGGCCCCGTAAACCAAGAGCCTGTACTCTGCAAATTCCCTTAACAGCTCTGGCAGGCCCACCAGGGCTGCAGCCCCTACGATGACCCCTGGGATGCTTCCCATTCCCCCCACTATGATCAGGCAAAGGATGTTGATGGAGATCATCACATTGAAACTATGCGGATACACAGAGCCTAATTTCGTGGCAAAGATGGCTCCGCTCAAGGCCGAGAATGCAGCTCCTGTGGCAAAGGCAAGGAGTTTTGTGGCCACCAAGTTGATACCCATGGCCTGCGCCACATCCTCATCCTCCCTCACTGCCATCCATGCCCTGCCGATGCGACTCTCCCTGAGCCGCCAGGACACAAACCCCACCAGCAGGCAGCCCACCAAGATCAAGTAGTAGAGCTCCTGGGGAGTTCTGAATTCGAAACCGCCCAAGCTGGCCTTGGGTATCTTGCCTATGCCCTGGGCTCCACCCAGCCACGGCCTCAGAAAATCAGAAAGCACCAGTATTCTGATTATCTCCCCGAATCCCAGGGTGGCTATGGCCAGGTAATCTCCTCGCATCTTGAGCACCGGAATTCCCAGCAAGATCCCCGAAAGAGCCCCGAGTATCACAGCCACCGGCAATGCACTCCAGAAGGAAAGCTGGAAAAAACCCAGCTCCGGTGAGGTCAGTATGGCCACCGTGTAGGAGCCTATGGCGAAAAAGGCCACGTACCCCAGATCCAGAAGCCCGGCAAAACCCACCACTATGTTTAGTCCCAAGCCCAAGAGCACATAGAGGCCCACTATGGTCAGGACCTCGCTGAGGAAAAGCCCCAGAAGCTGAGGCAAAAGCAGGAGCAATGCCACCAGAAAGCTGACCCAACTCACTCGCAAGAGCTTCCTGGCTCTTGGTGGGAGTGTCTCCGTGCGGGCCGCCAATCCACGCCCTTTCTTTTCCCAACCCAGATATCCCAGGCAAACTCCCACCAGAATCCCCAGGGCTCCCTCGGGGGTAAGTCCGTTGGCATCAAATACCAGCTCCCCTATGTCCCAAAGGGGACCCCAGGCAACCAAGATTGGACGCAGCATGTCCTGGAGGACTCCGGCTCCCACCACTGCCCCCAGGGCTCTGATCAGGGCTGGCCGAATCGGGTCAGGAAGCACATGCATCCCGCCTGCCAACACCCCTGACAGCAGCCCCGCTGCGCAAATCATCAAAATACCGGCAAAGCCCTCTTGCCCAAAGCTGAGCAAGTTGAAAAGCTCGGGAGAGGCGTTTATGAAAACCGCCCTCAATGGTATGATCCTACCCAGTAAGACCAGGACCCCCAACAACGAGCTGGCTACAACTCCGGTGATGCCTCCTTTTAGCCAAGCCTGGGCAGGCCGCGCCCCCCTGGCCCCCAGAATGGCCCCAAAAATCAACACCGAAAAGATTAAGGCATGCCCCATGGAGAGCAGGTCAGCCACTATGAGTCTGTAGCTAAAGGCCTCCACCATGCCCACCAGGGCCACCAATGTGCCCACAGCTCCTGTCACGAGGCCGATCTTAACAGGTTTTCTCCATCCCAGCCGGGACTTCTCAGCTGCCAATAGACTTCCCCCCCCCTCAAGCCTTCTTCACTGCCAGCCTTTCCCCCAAGATCCCTGTGGGCCGGAATATCAGGACCAGAACCAACATGGTAAAAGCTATGGCGTCTTTGAGTTGATAGGGTGCAACAATGCCCAGGCCGTCCAAAAAGAGGCTAGGCCCCAAGGATTCTATGAATCCCAGGAAAATGCCCCCCAACATGGCTCCGGGGATATTTCCTATTCCTCCCAAGACTGCTGCGGTAAAGGCCTTTATGCCGGGTATGAATCCCATGAAAAAGTGCACCTGTTTAAACATGAGAGCATAAAGTACTCCGGCCGCCCCGGCTGCCATTCCCCCTATGACGAAGGTCATGGAGATCATCCTGTCCACGTCTATGCCCATTAAGGCAGCACTCTCCTTGTCTTCAGAGACCGCCCTCAAGGCCTTGCCCGTCCTGGTCTTTTGCACGAACAGATAAAGGGCCCCCATCATGAGTGCTGCAGCCACTATGACCACTACCTGAAATCCCAAGATCCTAACTCCCAGGATATCCCAATGCTTCTCCAAGGCCTTCACAACGGGGTAAGCCTGGAAGCCAGAGCCGTAAAGACCCCGGAAAGTGTACTGGAGAAAGAATGACGCCCCTATGGCAGTGATGAGGGGTACCAGCCTAGGGGCTGTGCGCAAGGGTCTGTAAGCTATCCTTTCCAGAAGATACGCCACCAATGTGGATACGGCCATGGAAACCAAAAGCACCATGAACATGCTCAAAACAGGATGGGATTCCAAGAGGCAGCTTCTGTGGAAAAAAGCCGCCACAAAATATGCTGTGTAGGGCCCGCTCATGAACACTTCGCTGTGGGCGAAGTTGATCATGCGAAGCACCCCGTAAACCATGGTGTAACCCAGGGCTATGAGTGCATATATGCTTCCCTGGGCCAATCCAAATACCATGAAGTCTATCCAGTGCTTGAGAGAATACTTGCCAGCCGAGATGGTGGCCGTGGATCCCACCAGAATAAGGGCCATTATTGCACCACCTATGACCCACATGATCAGATCGGTGGCCGTGAAACGCTCCAACAGTCTTCTAATCATGCTTTCCTCGTGGTAAGAATTTGAACCCGAGGCTGGGCCCCATCCTGATGCATGGGGCCCAGCCCCTGGGGCTTCACTGCTTGACTAATAGGGCTTCCAGAAGGGTTTGTCGGGCATCACCAGTTTCTTGACGTTTTCCTCTGTGGTCTGGTAAACCGCGATTCTGGGATCCGCACAGTCGCCGTATTGATCGCAGTTCAGCGTCCCGGTTATGCCCTTGAAGTTCTTGGTGGCGTAAAGAGCATCCCTGAGGGCCTTTCTGCCGATGTAAAGAGTCCCGTCCGGTGCTTTCTTGGCCACTTTCTCTATGGCTGCAAAGACCATCATGGCAGCGTCATAGGCATGGGCGTGGAAGGGAGCCAGTGGTTTTTCCCCGTATTTCTTCTGGTGTTTTTCCAAGAAGTCCTTGTAACCCTCTGCAAAAGCGGAGAAGTCGGGGCTGGAGTGGAACATGCCCACTGCTGCCTCTCCGGCGGCCTTGTAGAAGTCGGGTGAGAACATGCCGTCTGCACCCATGAGATATACCTTTTCCAAGCCGGCCACTTCTTTTACCTGCCTGGTGATATGGCCTCCAGCTGCTATGAAGATGGGATAGTAAATGAACTCGGGTTGGCCGGTAGCTATTTTTGTCAAGACCGGTCTCATGTCTGTGTCCGTGGGAGCAACGGCTTCCTGGGCTGTGATGGTGCCACCCAGCTTCTTGAAGGTCTCGGCAAAGACTGCCTGAAGCTGCTCGGCATAAACACTGCCATCATGGATGGTGGCTGCTTTCTTGACTCCCAGCTTCTTTACCGCAAATTCCGCTGCAACAGCCCCCTGTACCCTGTCATTGTGGGCTGTTCTTAGGTACCCATCATATTCCGGGCCCCGCTTGGGGTCTGTGAGGTATGGGGCAGTATTGGAAGGCGATACCGTAGGGATGCCAGCCTTCCATAGAATGGGTGCCCCGGGCCTGGCCTCGCTGGAGCAATTGGAGCCGATGGCTGCCACTATGGTGGGATCAGAGGCCAGCTTGGTGGCTGCGGCCTGGCCGCCTTCGGCATTGCATCCGGTATCCTGGCCGGTCAGCTTGATGGGATGTCCCAAGAGCTTGCCCCCTTTGTCCTGGATGGCTATCTCAACTCCCCTCTTGGTGTCTGTGCCCAATGATGCATCAGGACCTGCAACCACAAACCAGTATGCTATGTGGATGGGCTGTCCAGGCTTTATCTTCACAACCCCGATGGGATCATCATACTTGAAATCCTCTTTTTTGGCCTTCTCTTTGGCAGCCAGGGCCAGCCCTGAGGCCAAACTTAAGGTCAAGATAAGAGAAATGCCCACAACCAGAACCTTCCTCATGATGCCCCCCCCTTTCTAGTTAATTGGCTACCCAGCAAAAGACTCCAAGTAATCCCATAACAGCTCCAAGTTCAGGTGTCACCTCCTTTCCCCTGATTTGTCATGTGAAATTCCTATGGCAAAGCCCGCTGATTGCCATTGGGCCTGATACTTTTTCCCCTGCCCAGGGAGAAATTTTTGAATAGCCTCCCATGTACACACAAGCGCTCCATGGCCACTGGAACCTAGGCCAAAAAAAGAGCCTTATCTGACCGACGGCAGATTCTTATATTCGGAATCCTTTGAAAAGTCAAGGAATATTTGGGAACTGCCGGGAATTGGGGGGGGTGGTGATTTAACCAAAGCAGCTTCCAAGGGCAAAAGCCCCTCAGTTTTGGATTTACCTCAGGATCTCATCCCAAGGCCTCTTCTATGATGAAGGATGCCTCTTGCTGTATCTGTTTTAGATGATCTTTGCCCATGAAACTCTCTGCGTAGAGCTTGTATATGTCCTCTGTGCCCGATGGCCTGGCTGCAAACCAGCCATTGGGGGCTATCACCTTTATCCCCCCTATGGGTGCACTTTTCACAGGGGCCCTGTCCATGACGCACAGCACAGGCTCCCCTGCTAGTTGTGTGACCCGGACCTTTTCAGAGGAGAGCTTCCCAAGCTTTTCTTTTTTCTCTGGATCCACGGGTGTGTCTATTCGCTCGTACAAGGATCTCCCCAGCAGGGATTCTATGTGAGTGTAAATCTGGTAAGGGCTTTGGCCTGTCTTGGCCATCATCTCTGCGGCCAAGAGGCCCAAGATCACTCCATCCTTATCCGTTGTCCACGGGGTGCCGTCCATGCAAAGGAAGGATGCCCCTGCGCTTTCCTCACCCCCGAAGCCCAGGGAGCCTCCCAAAAGCCCCTCCACGAACCACTTGAACCCCACCGCCACCTCCGCCAATCCCCTGCCCAAACTGGAAGCCACCCTGTCCATCATGGAGCTTGTCACCACGGTCTTGCCCACCATGGCCTTGGGGCTCCATCCTGGTCGGTTCTGAAACAGGTACCAGGCTGCTGCAGCAAGGTACCTGTTGGGATTCAGGAGTCCTCCCTGGGGATCCACAATTCCGTGCCTGTCACCGTCGGGGTCATTTCCAATGGCTATGTTGAAACTGTCCTTGAGCCTGATCAAACCTGCCATGGCATAGGGGGAGGAACAGTCCATGCGGATCTTTCCGTCATGATCCAGGTGCATGAAGCCAAAGGCTGGATCCAGATTCTTGTTGACGACCTGAATTTCCAAACCGTAGGTGTTTGATATCAGTTCCCACACCGGCAGAGTTGCTCCCCCCAGGGGATCTACCCCTATTTTGATCCCGCAGGAGGCAATGGCTTCCATGTCCAACACCTTCCTGAGATCCCTTACATAAGGACCCAGTAAGTCCTGCTGGGCTGTGTGGGAAGAGTTCAATGCCTTCTCCCATTTGATCCTGCGCACGCTTCGATTCCCTTGTGCCAGGATCCTGTTGGCGATCTCCTCTATGGATCGGGTCAGCTCGGTTTCAGCAGGTCCGCCGTGGGGTGGGTTGTACTTGAAACCTCCGTCTTCTGGTGGATTGTGGGAGGGCGTGACCACCACTGCATCGGCCAGGTGTTCCTTCCTGCCCTGGTTATAGGCGATAACGGCCCTGGAAATAACTGGTGTTGGGGTGACTTCAAGACCCTTCTGGAGAATCACCTGAACATCATTGCCAGCAAAGACCTCCAGAGCTGTCTGAAAGGCGGGCTTGGAAAGGGCGTGGGTATCCATGCCCAGGAAAAGGGGTCCTGTTATGGACCTGGATTTCCTAATCTGGCATATGGCCTGGGATATAGCCAATATATGGGCTTCATTGAAGCTGAGTTGGAAGGGAGAGCCTCTGTGCCCTGAGGTGCCAAAAGAGACCCTCTGGCCGGGTATTTCAGGCTCCGGGGTCAAGGAGTAATAAGCATCCACAAGCTTTCTGACCTCCACCAAATGGGAAGGGGGAGCTGGTTTTCCTGCCATGGGGGATAATTTCATCTTTGACCTCCCAGCAAGGACTTCTTTGAATTTACCAAATCAAGTCCTTTACTGCCAGATCACCGGGCTCTGTTCTCATCTCCAGGCTCTCTTTATCCCAGATTTCGCTTTAATTGATTTCAGTGGGGAGAGGAGCGGCGGTTTCATCGTGTAAGG
>JBBFLE010000028.1 GCA_037481695.1 bacterium
CTGCCATGTCGAGCCGTGAACTTGTCCGGCTCTTGGAACTGGGGGGTGCTACGTTTGTGAGGCAAGGACCAACCGATCACGCCATATATAGCAGGATTGTAGGAGGACGCAGGGTAAGAAGACCCTGGATCCGATTTATTGTAAACGCGTCTTGAGGCAGCTCAAGTTTAGCGACTCTGAGATAGACTCCTTGCTTGGGAACTGAAAGCATCTTCGATATAAAGGATCTTTTCCTCATTTCGGAATCAAAGAAAACTCTCCAGATTCTAGATGCAAACCCTAAATGCACCTGTTGAGAAGACGGGCCCGTTGGTCGGAGGCTCACCCCCACAGCCTCAAGAAAGGGTTTTCCCCTGCGCTCCCTGCGTCTCTGCGCGAGCCATGGTTTTTCCCTGCCTTCCCCGCGTCTCCGCGCGAGCTAAGGGGTTTCGGTCATCCCCCCCGGGGGCCTCTGCCCTGTGGTAAATGACCTTTCAAAGAAGCCACGGCTTGACTTCCCCCGGATGAGGCGGCAAATTTTGGAAAGAGACAACCTTTCCTGAGAAACACAGAGGCATCAGCCATGGCCGAGTCCTTGAACATAGAAGAACAGATCCTCAACGGCTTAAAAGATCTTAGCGATGATGCCAAGCGAGAGGTCATTGACTTCATCGAGTTTCTTAGAATAAGAGAGGATCCTGCCTTCGTTCAGTACGTGAACAGCCGCACGACACAGGCCTCGCTGGCCAAGGCGAGAGGCGAGCCATTCACGTCCTTGGAAGAGCTACAGAAGGAGTATGCCTGACCCTTACCGTCTGGAGCTCTCCCCTGCTGCACTGAGGGACCTCAAACGCCTGCCTCGTGATGTACAAAAGAGAATCGTCCTGGATCATCTTCCGGCTATCGCCAGGGATCCTATTCTTGCATCAACGCCCTTGATTGGCGGTCTAAGAGGTGAACGTTCATACCATTTTGGCAGGAAGCCCGAGTACCGAATCATATTCTACGTAGAAGGGAATCTGGTCACAGTTACGATCATAGGTAGTCGGGAAAACATTTACAAAAGGGCCAAGAGAAGGCGCAAATGACCGCCCTGGTTGTGAGGAAACTACCGTTGCAGTTTCCCTCAGCAATTCCACGCGAGATATGCCTTTCCATCCCGCGCCTTGCGCGGGGGCGAGTGGAGCGAGAATTCACCTCGGCGAATTGTCGCGAGCCTTCGGCGCGTTCGCCCATGGCGGACCCGCGTGTTCGCCTGCAGCGAACCCGTGCCAAAAGACGCTTTTCCCCTGCGCTCCCTGCGTCCCTGCGCGAGCCATGCCTTTCCCCCTGATCCCTTTGGCGCCCTGAAATAATGATAGCGGTGGCAGCAAAACCCTCACAGAAACCCGCGGTCGAGGAGTTCTTCGAGCTATTCAAGACGC
Source organism: bacterium (assembly GCA_037481695.1). Lineage (NCBI taxonomy): Bacteria > bacterium. Next base: position 1,404 of record JBBFLE010000028.1, read on the forward strand.
CATGGCACTACTTAGAGCAAGCGAGTTTCCATCACGATGTTGTGATCGCGACACATGGCCCGCCGGAGGTCAACTCAGCACGATTGCTTATGATCTTTGGCAAGCAAGAAATCCCATTGGACAAAGAGGCAGGTGTAAAGGTCCGTTCCTCTCAGCGCTCATCCAAGCTTCAGTACGGGCCTCAGGAACTCCCCATATATCGCGGGCTTACTCTCTTTGGAGGAAAGATCGGAAATCCCTTGGGACCTAACGCGGACGGGGCTGCCTTTGGCTATTCCATGGAGCGCGAGGGGCTGAGGATATTCAGGCTGGGCTACGACCTTTTCGATGAAGTGGCATTCTTGCTTTCCCATGGGCAGCCTCCCGAGAACGCCCACATACCCACACTGGACCTCCATATTGCCATGCTAAGGCAATGGATTGTACAGGCGGGCGTTCCTCTGGTGGAGATCCCACCCCGTCCTTTTAACTACGATTTCATAACCTGTTTGACACATGACGTAGACTTTTTGGGCATTCGGGAACATAAGCTGGATCGCTCAGTACTGGGCTTTGCCCTGCGCGTTGCCTTTCCCCTTTGGGTGCGAGACATCCACGGAAGGCTTTCATGGTCAAGGATCCTTAGGAATTGGAAAGCCCTTTTTTCCCTCCTTGCAGTTCATGCGGGCGTGTGCAATGATTTCTGGTTCGATTTGGATCGCTACCTGGATCTTGAAAAGGGGATGCCTTCCACCTTTTTCTTCATTCCCTTTAAAGGCGAGGCTGGGCTTCCCATGGACGGCGGGGACCCATGTGGCCGACGTGCGGCCAAGTATGATCTTGAGAAGTATCGGGGTTGGATCCAAACCCTTATCGAGAAAGGCCACGAAGTTGGTTTACATGGGCTTGACGCCTGGGAAAGTCAGGAAAGAGGTGCCAAGGAGCTGGATGTCATTCGGCAGGTCACAGGGCAAGATGAGGTTGGTGTGCGCATGCACTGGCTCTATTTCGATGAAAAGACGCCTCAAGTTCTCCAACAAACGGGCTTCTTATACGATTCAAGTCGAGGATACAATGACGCCATGGGTTTCCATGGAGGAACAGCACAGGTCTTCCGGCTGCCCGGCACGGATGGGCTTTACGAACTGCCTCTTACCATAATGGATACTTCGCTCTTTTACCCCGATAGGATGGGCCTAAGTGAGGCTGATGCCCTGCAACATGTGGATTTGATCATTGATGCGGTGAAGGCGAATGGGGGGGTGCTGACCATAAACTGGCACACCCGCAGCCTGAGCCCCGAGCGCAACTGGGATTCCTTTTATGAGGTGTTGCTGAGGAAATTGGGAAGTGAGCGAGTGTGGTTCGCCTCGGCAAGAGATGCCGTAAGATGGTTCAAAGTGCGAAGAAGCGTTCGTTTTGGCAACATTTCTCTGGGCATGAACTCACTCAAGGTAAAGCTCCGCGGGAAGACGGAAAAGGCCTATCCGCCCTTAGCCCTGAGGGTTTATTCTCCGTGCAAAAAGGGTATAGGGTTTGAGCAGCCTTTCCCGTATCGCCCTTACATAGACGTACCATGGTCAGGAGAGTCCGAGCTTGAACTGCCCATGTGACCAACCAAAAGGGCAATCTACTGGAAGAGCTGTCCAGGCCAGGAAATGCGTCTGTATGGTTGCATACACGGAGTATTCTACTGATGCCAGGATCCGCCGTGAAGCTGAGACCCTTGCATCACTTTCGGGATTTGATGTTCGGCTTTTGTCTTTAAGAGAAGGTCCCGCGCCCCGAGAGTATGAAAAAAATGGGGTTGTAATTCACGAGCTGCCCATTGCTAAGTATCAAGGCAAGAAGAGTACAAGGTATATCCTCTCCTACCTCAGGTTCATGCTCCTGGCCTTCTTCAAGATCAATCAGCTCCTACTTCGCGGGGCCTTAGATCTGGTCCACGTTCACAACATGCCAGATTTCTTGGTTTTCTCAGCCATCGTGCCGCGTCTTGTGGGAAAGAAGCTTGTCTTGGACGTCCATGACACCATCTTGGAAACGTTCAAGGTGAAATTTGGCTGGGGAGCAAATGGGCTCTTACCCTTTGTTCTCCGTCTGGAGGAGAAAGTCTCTTTTGCCATTGCCCACCGTATCATCTGCGTGAACGATGTTCAGCGAGAAGCCTTGCTCAGAAGGGGTGTCCCTCCTGCTAAGACCTATGTGTCCATGAACGTGCCGGATCCCAATCTGTTCAATGGGGTCAAGGAAGCTTTCGCGACCAAAGATCACAACAGGGGCAGTTTCCGGGTTGTGTATCATGGGACCATCTCCAAGAGGCTCAGTTTGGACGTTGCAATTCGCGCTGTGGTCAGTCTTCGATCACAGATCCAGGGGCTTGAATTTCACATCGTCGGAAGTGGAGATGATATGGAGGAATTTGAGCGCCTCATTAGGGAGTTGGGCGCCGAAGAGATGGTCATTTTTGTCGGCAACAGAAGTCTCGATGAGATTCCTGGGATTCTCTCCGAGATGGACGTTGGCGTTGTCCCGAACGACAGAAACCCGGCCACAGAGCTGATGCTCCCAGTCAAGATGATGGAGTGCATCGCACTTGGGATACCCGTTGTGGTGCCGAGGCTAAGGGCAATACAGCACTACTTCTCCGAAGACATGGTGACCTACTTTGAAGCCGGTGACCCAGTGTCCCTGTCTCAGGCTTTGCTAGATCTTTACGAGGACCCCGAGAAGCGGCACCGAAAGACGAAAAACGCTTTAAGGTTCTTGGACAGTCACGGATGGCAGCGTCAGAAATTGGACTTCATTGAGTTCTGCAAGGGACTGGTCAACTAAAGATGGCCAGGTCTCAGATGATAGGTGTGCTGCCGGTGCAAAGCCATTAGAGGCCTGAAACCGGGCAGGCCCTTACAAGCAAAGCATCGATGGGCAGTGGGGGCCGCCCATGGAGTCCTTGGGATCTTTGCCTTTAGAAGTTCCTAGCGTCTTGCGGGTGCAGACCGGTTTTTTCAAGGAAGGGAAAAAATGCTTAACGTAGGCCACATCGGAGTTGGATACTGGGGTCCCAACCTTCTTCGGAACTTGATCGCCAACCGAGGCTGCACAGTCAAAGTGGTGGCTGAGCTTTCGGCCGACAGGAGGGATTACGTGCGTTCCCTCTATCCTGCCGTGGAGGTCACCGATAATTGCTACCGGATCTTCGATGATCCCGAGATCGAAGCGGTAGTTGTTGCAACGCCTGTTGCCACCCACTTTGATCTGGCCAGGAGGGCCCTTATCTCTGAAAAACACGTGCTTGTGGAAAAGCCACTGGCCACGAGTGTTGCTGAGGTGGAGGAGCTTGGGAGGCTATCAGAGGAGAAAAAAAAGGTGGTGATGGTAGGGCATACATTTCTTTACAATTCAGCCGTACGTTATGTCAAGAAACTCATAGACTCTGGAGAGCTGGGGGAAATAAGGTACATATACAGTCAGAGGCTCAACCTTGGCCGCATCCGCTCGGACGTGGATGCACTGTGGAATTTCGCCCCTCACGATGTGAGCATTATCCAGTACTGGCTGGGTGATCCCAGGCCATTGTCGGTGTCCAAGAGGGGGGTGGACTACATTCAGGCCGGGATCGACGATGTGGTCTTCCTGAACATAATCTATCCCAACAAGGTCATGGCCAATATTCATGTGAGCTGGCTGGATCCCCAGAGAGTACGCTCCATGACCGTGGTGGGGTCCAGGAAGATGGTGGTGTACGACGACACGGCCGAGAGCAAGATAGCCATCTTCGACAAAGGAATAGACCGAAGGGCCGTACTCGGGGAACACATGGATTATGACAATCCGCGACTTCCCACCTTCAATCACAGATCCGGAGACATCGTGTTGCCTAAGTTGGACTTCCAGGAACCCCTCAAGGTGGAGATAGACCACTTCCTGGACTGCGTCCGAAACGGCACCCGATGCCTGACCGGGGTGGAACATGCCAAGCGGGTGGTGGAGATACTGGCTTCATGAAAACACCGCACGATACTTCGGCAAGGCCTTTGCGATCAGATAGTGGCTCTCATCCCGACTGGATAGTGGGGCTTGAGGATCCGATACTTGTGACGGGGGCCGGCGGCTTCATAGGATCAAGGGTCGTGGCCGAGCTTCTTAGAAGAGGTTTTGGCGAGGTCAGGGCTTTCGTAAGAAACAGCGAGAACGCCCGGAAAGCCCTAGGCGGCCCCGCAGATGCCAGCCAGAAAAATTTGAGGCTCATCGAGGGCAACCTTCTATCCCAAGAAGACTGCAAGAAGGCTGTGGAAGGGGTATCTGTAATTTACCACCTGGCTGCAGGAGTTGGAGACAAGTCCTATGCAGGAGCCTTCTTGAACTCTGTTGTAACCACCAGGAACCTCCTGGATGCCGCAATTGCCAGTGGATCCTTAAAAAGGTTTGTGAATGTGAGCTCTTTGGGAGTGTACACTAACAGGAGCCTACCAAGAGGCGCACCTTTGGATGAGACATCTCAACTGGAACCACACTACATAGAGAGAGGCGAGGCCTACCTTTACGGAAAAATCAAGCAGGAAGAATTGGTTTGTGATTATGGAAGACGTTATGGGCTGTCCTACGTGATCCTTCGACCCGGGGCGGTCTTTGGCCCTGGGAAGAAGGCAATAACAGGTAGAGTGGGGATAGATACCTTCGGGATCTTTTTGCACCTGGGTGGCTCAAACAAGATTCCCTTTACCTACGTGGAAAATTGTGCTGAGGCCATTGTGCTGGCCGGATTGAAGCAGGGGGTAGACGGCGAAGCCTTCAATGTGGTGGATGACGAATTGCCGACAAGCCGGGACTTTCTCCGATTGTACAAAAAAAAGGTTGGAAGTTTTTTCTCCTTGCCGGTACCCTATCCGCTTTTCCACGTTTTTTGCTTAATGTGGGAGACATACTCAAGGTGGTCACAGGGCCAGCTTCCCCCTGCCTTCAACAGATACAGGTGTGCGGCTGACTGGAAGGGCAACCATTACTCCAACCGGAAGCTCAAGGAAATGCTCGGATGGGAGCCCCGCATTCCAATGCACGTCGCCTTGGAACGATACTTCGATTTCGTTCGGTCGTGAGTAGGATTGAGACTGAAGGAGCTTTTCATCCCCCAAACCCTCTCAACACAAGCAACTCGAGTAACCCAAGTAACCCAAGCAGCCCATTGATTCTGGATAACCGCAAACAAATTATTTCCGGCGCCTTCGCACCCAGGCGCTTCACAAATTCGATTTCCATGAGAGATATAGCCACATGATCCGAGTCGCCATAGTGGGCTGCGGGAAGGTAGCCGAGCAACATGCTTCTCAGATTAAGAGAATCAAGAAAGCGTCCCTGGTTGGGGTGTGCGATACCGAGAGGTTGATGGCTCTCCAGATGCAGGAGCGCTTCGACGTCCCGACAGCAACCGAGAGTCTCGAAGAGTTGTTCGAGAGGGCCCGGCCCGATGTTGTGCACATAACCACTCCTCCTCAAAGCCATTATTCTCTGGCTGCGGCTTCCCTAAATGCCGGATGCCACGTTTATGTGGAAAAACCTTTCACAATAAACGCCAGGGAGGCTGAGGATCTCTTGAGGATGGCCGAAGAAAAAAAACTCAAAATCACGGCTGGCCACAACATGCAGTTTACCGTGGCATCCATGAGGATGCGAAGGCTTGTGGCTTCAGGCTTCCTGGGTGGGCCTCCTGTGCACATGGAGGCGTACTATGGTTATGATCTAGGCGACCCCACCTATGCAAAGGCTTTTTTGGGAGACCGTCACCATTGGTTGAGGCATCTCCCAGGTGGGCTCATTCAGAACGTGATCAGCCATGCTGTGGCCAAAATCGCCGAGTTTTTGGAAGGAGAACAGGCTGTGGTCAGGGCCATGGGATTTCGTAGCCCACTTCTAAGAGGCATTGGAGAGACCGAGATATTTGACGAGTTAAGGGCCATCGTATCAGACGGCCGCTCAACCACGGCTTACCTAACCTTTTCCACATGTATGCGCCCGGCCCTTCACCAGTTGCGGCTCTTTGGCCCGAAAAACGGTCTCGAGTTGGACGAGGACCATCAGAGCCTAATTAGGCTTCGAGGTGCGTCCCACAAGAGCTATCTGGAGCAATTTGTTCCCCCCTTTTCCATGGCCCGGCAGTATGCTGGGCAGGGCCTTTCCAACATCAAGGCCTTTCTCAGGCAGGACCTCCATAATGACGTGGGGATGAAGCAGCTGATGGAAACCTTCTACGGGTCTATCGAGGGCAAGAATCCACTTCCCATCTCTTACCGAGAAATCCTTCTCACAGCCAGGATCATGGACGAAATCTTCGCACAACTCCGTGAAGGGCGGGCCGAAGGTGGAGCAACCCAATGAATCAGAGCAACTCAACTAGATTGCGATATGTTCTCATCACCCCTGCCCGAAATGAAGAGGCTTTCATAAGGTTCACCATAGAGTCGGTGATCTCCCAAACCGTCCTGCCGGAGTGCTGGGTCATCGTGAGCGACGGATCTACGGACCGGACAGACGACATCGTTAAAGAGTACCTTCCGAAATACCGTTGGATTGAACTGCTGCGCCTGCCTGAAAAAAGAGACAGAAGCTTCGCAGGCAAGGTTACATGTTTTGAGGCGGGTCGCCTGAGGGCCTCCAATGTTCCCCATGAGATTTTGGGCAACTTAGATGGCGATGTGTCCTTTGAGCCCGATTACATGGAGTTTCTCATAGAAAAGTTTGAGAGCATACCAAATCTTGGGGTGGCCGGGACCCCTTTTGTCGAAGACGGGTACAGCTCCATCGCGGACAGCTTCGAGGGGGGAAACCATGTGGCTGGAGGATGCCAGTTATTCAGAAAAGAATGCTTTGATGAAATAGGAGGATACGTTCCCAATAAGGAAGGAGGCATAGACTGGATCGCAGTTACGACGGCCCGCATGAAGGGTTGGAAGACCATGTCCTTCAAGGAAAAGACATTTTTCCATCACCGCCCCCTTGGTACAGGAGGGGCGCCTGGGATTAGGGCCCTGTATCATTACGGGAGAAAGGATTACTATCTGGGGAATCACCCGATTTGGGAGATTTTGAGGTTCCTGTATCGTCTGAGCAAGAGGCCGTATGTTGTGGGAGCATTAGTCCTACTTGGAGGCTACCTATGGGCTGCAGCCACACGGATGGAACGTCCCATCTCGCCCGAACTCATGCGTTTTCACAGGCGCGAAGAGATGGAAAAGCTAAAGATGATTCTCGTTAGTCTTATGAAACTCAAGCGTTTTGACAAATACGCTGGACAATAAAGGGGAAAGCCAAATCACCACACAAATTTTCGTGGCCGAGTCTGAAGAATAACCAGGTTGGAAACTAAATTGATATACGGCATAGAATCTTCTCTGAACAAATTCATTTCTTGGCTGAATCGATTCGATGAGACCTCTTTTGACCACCAAAGCTACTATGCAGGGCCTTTCGGAAGGCGCGCAAAAGCCCTTTACTACTCCAAACCACATCTTGGAATCTTGGCAGTATCTCCTATGGTTTTGTCTGAGGCCCTCTTACCAGGTGCTAGAAAGCTTTTTTGGAAAAAGCAGCGTTTTCCCATTGCAGATGCACATTACGCCATGGGATTCGGCTACCTCTACCAGGTGTGGGGTGACACCTCTCACTATCAACGAGCCATCCACTTCCTGGAAGTTTTAATTGAGAATCGGTGCTTGGGATTTGATAATTTCTGCTGGGGTTACCCCTTCGACTGGGTGACGCGAAACGGTACCATCCGGGCCGGCACCCCTCTCATTACCACGACTCCTTATGTTTACGAAGCATTCGCCTTGGTCCACGAGATAGATCATGAGCCTCGTTGGCTCGAGATCATGCGATCCATAGCCGAGCACGCTGTCTATGACATAAAAGACTTCCCCTATGGATCCAAAGGTCGAACCTGTGCTTACACGCCTTATGATGGCAGTGGGGGAGTGGCCAATGCCAGTGCGTACAGGGCTTTTCTGCTTACAAAGGCATCAGTTGATTTCTCAGAAACCAGCTATTGGGAACTAGCAGAAAAGAACCTGAATTTTGTCCTGGAAACACAGCGAGATGATGGAAGCTGGCCATATGCAGTGGATGAGGTTAGAGATTTTGTGGACCATTTCCACACCTGCTTTGTTCTTAAGGCGCTGGCCAAGATCGAGAGGCTTACGGGCCACGATGGATGCGAGAGGGCCATCCAAAGAGGGGTGGATTATTATGTAAAAAACCTCTTCGATAAAGATGGTCTTCCCAAACCCTTTTCGCGGGCGCCGCGGCTGACCGTTTACCGAAACGAACTCTACGACTACGCCGAGTGTTTGAATCTTGGAGTTTTACTTCGAGGCCGATTTGCAGAGCTCGATCATAGGGTGGACCATGTCATGGCGGATTTACTGACCCGCTGGCAAAAACCAGACGGGTCTTTTAGATCCAGGAGGCTCTTTCTCGGCTGGGACAACGTCCCCATGCACCGCTGGGCCCAATCCCAAATATTCCGCTCGCTCTGCTTTTTCCTTCGGGAGGCCAAATTCCGATGGCCAAATTCCAATAACCAATTGGCTGAAACGCCCAAGCAAAAATCATCAAGCTAAGGCGCTCCGATCCGAGCAAGCATTGAATGAAAAGATGAAAGCAGGCGAAGAAAAAGAAACGCAAGAAAGCAGAAGGGGAAGCACAAGAGAAGAAGGGCACGGCAACAAGCATGGGTTTGACCTTGAGGAGAGGACCCTGGAGTTTGCCAAGGCGGTAATAAGGCTATGCAAGAAGGCCCAAAAGGGCTTGATCGAGAGGGAACTGGTTGCGCAGCTTGTGCGTTCAAGCGGATCGGTTGGTGCCAACTACCGGGAGGCAAATGAAGCGCTGAGCAGGAAGGATTTCCGGATGCGTATCAAGATAAGCCGCAAAGAGGCAAAGGAATCATGCTACTGGCTCGATCTCCTACAAGAGGCTGCGCCTCAGCTTCGGGACGAGATCAGGCCCCTCTGGCAAGAGGGGGACGAACTAAGGAGAATACTATCATCGATCCTCAATAAGACATCTTGAGGAGGAAACTCCAATTCTCAAGCACCAATCATCAAATAGGATTAAAGAAGAAAATCCACAAATTGGAATGGAGTATTTGACAACTTGTCAAATGTGTTTTCTGAATTGCATTGAATTGTGTGGCCGTAGAGTCTTCTTAGATGGGTGTGAATTTTGACTTGGTGATTTGCATCTATTGTAGTGTTCTACTGAATATCGCAAAATACAGTAACAAATCCATATCGTAGAACATACCCTGTTGTGGCAAAGGAAGCCATAGGGATTGTTACCTTATTATGCGCAGTTCAATATTTGGAATTTGTGATTTGATAATTGGTACTTGGCAGTATCTTTAGTGTTTTATTTGGAATTTGTGATTTGATAATTGGTGCTTGGCAGTATCTTTAGTGTTTTATTTGGAATTTGTGATTTGATAATTGGTGCTTGGCAGTATCTATAATGTGTGGCATCTGCGGTCAATATAACTTCGCCTCAGGCGAACCGGTTTCCCAGGAAACCCTCCGCCGCATGGCCAACACCATGATCCATCGCGGCCCGGATGACGAGGGCTATTTCGTCTCTGGACCATTGGGATTTGGATTTCGGAGACTGTCCATTATCGATCTGGAGGGCGGCCATCAGCCCATGTCCAATGAGGATGGCTCGGTTTGGATTGTTTTCAACGGAGAAATTTATAACTTCCCGGAACTGAGGCATGATCTGGAGGCAAAGGGCCATACATTTCTCACAAGGTCTGATACCGAGGTCATAGTCCATGGCTACGAAGAGTGGGGCGAAGAGGTACTCGATCGTTTAAATGGCATGTTTGGCTTGGCCATATGGGATGGAGCTAAGAAGAAGCTGGTTGTTGCGCGAGATCCCATGGGGATAAAGCTTGTATACTACAGGATTCAAAATGGCTCCTTCTGGTTCGGGTCTGAAATGCGACCTATCTTGGCCGCGATGCAGGAAAAACCGGATGTGGATCATCTTTCTGTCAATCTCTTCCTTCGCTACAGATATACGCCATCGCCGCTTACGATTGTAAAAGGGGTAATGAAGCTTGCGGCGGGAAGCAAGATAGTTCTTCAAGATGGTAATTATAGAATCTCTCGGTGGTACAACTTTAGGCCAGTTCCCTTCGATCCACCCAAGAGCGAGGATGAGGCAGAGGAGGAGCTTCTTGAAATCTACAAAAGGGCGATCAAGCGTCAGCTCATAAGCGATGTCCCCCTTGGGCTTCTTTTGAGTGGGGGTATCGACTCGGGTTTGTTGCTTGCTCTGATGAGCCTTTGCGGAAACGGATGGCCCACCTTCAGCATAGGTTACGGAGATTCCTATAAAGACGATGAGCTTCAAGATGCGGCACAAACAGCATCTTTGTTTGGGGCTCGCCACACCTCGATTCAAATTGACCGCCAAACCTTCGAGGAGAGCCTTGCAAAGATTGTCTCATACCTCGAAGAACCCGTTACCTCATCCTCTATTGTGCCCATGTACTTCGTCTCACAAAGGGCGCGCCAGGATGTAAAGGTGGCTTTGATAGGGCAAGGGCCTGATGAACTCTTTGGCGGTTACACCAGGCACTTGGGAATCAGGTACGGAGGTTACTGGAGGGCGCTTCCGGCGTGGATACGAAAGGGTCTGGGAAGGCTTGGTGAAACACTTCCTCGGAATGAGACATTGAAGAGAGGCCTCTATTCCCTCGATGTTATGGATGGCCTGAGGAGGTATCAGCAAGTCTTCTCCATAGTACCGGCTGAAGTGGTGGATGGTCTGTTCAGTGATGGAATCCTCCCACCAACACCTGGTGACAAAGTGCTTGAGTTTTGGGGGGATCTTGAACCATGTATGACTTATCTGGACGATCTGGGAAGATTACAGCATTTGGAGCTTCGCTCATCGCTTCCGGATGAGCTTCTCATGTTTGGCGACAAGCTGTCCATGGCCCATAGCCTGGAGGTGCGTGTGCCTTATTTGGACAAGGAGATCGTAGAGTACATTCAAGGACTTCCGGCCAATTACAAGATCAGGAATTGGTCGAGAAAATGGCTCCATCGCAGGATTTGCAATCGTTTCCTCCCCAAAGAGGTAACTCATAGAAAAAAGCGTGGCTTCGCTGTCAATGTTGTTGACCAGTGGTTCCGTGATACCTTGAAAACAAGGACAGATGACATGCTTTCCGACCCGCAATCCCTCATCTTTGATTTCATTCGACAAAGAGAAGTGGAGCGTCTTTTAAACGAGCATCGATTAGGAAATCAAAACAATTACAAGATTCTCTTCAGTTTGATAGCCCTTGAGGTATGGATGAGGTCGTCTATTGCTGCCACTGAATGATTCTTCACCTGAGGTGGAATTTAAGTATGTGAAATAAAAGGGCTATTTCAAATCATTAGTCCATTAGACGACAACTCTAAATAGATAGCATCAATAACATATCCCTTATGAAACAGGGTGGTTAATAATGTCCGGAATAGGTAAAATCTCCGTTATCGAGACTAACGACATCGGCCGAAATGTTCAGATTGCCGAATTCGCAGTCGTTCGCGAAGGGGTTAGAATTGGCAATGATGTAATCATCCACCCCCATGTGGTAATTAACCCCGGGGTAGTGATTGGCGATGGGGTGGAAATCTTCCCCGGGGCCTTAATTGGAAAAGAGCCCAAAGGGGCAGGAGCTCTTGCGCGGGTCCCTTCTTTTGATCGACGAGTTGTAATAGGCCCTGGTTGTTCTGTAGGCCCCCATGCGGTGATATTTTATGACGTTGAGATAGGGGCTAACACCCTGATAGGTGATGGCGCCTCGATCCGGGAGCAATGCCGAATCGGATCCCGATGTATCATAAGCCGCTATGTGACGATCAATTACAATACCTCCATCGGCGACCGGACCAAGGTGATGGACCTAACCCATGTAACAGGAAACTGCACAATAGGAAACGATGTCTTCATTAGCCTGACGGTGGGAATGACCAACGACAATCTTGCCGGGGCCGTGGGGTACGAGGAAGCGCGCATAAAGGGTCCTGCCATAAAGGACGGTGCTATAGTGGGGGCAGGGGCCACGCTTCTTCCCGGTGTCGTAATCGGGGAAAAGGCGGTGGTTGGGGCAGGCTCTGTGGTTACCAGGGATGTTCCCCCACGAGTCGTAGTGACGGGGGTTCCGGCCCGCGTCGTCAGGGAAGTCGAACAAAGGGGGGGGTGACGGTCCATGATACGGCAATACTCGAGTCCGAAAATGTTGGGGAAGGCACTCGTATCTGGGCCCACACACACATCCTTCCTGGGGCTAAGATAGGTAAGGATTGCAACATATGCGACCAGGTTTTCATTGAAAACGACGTTATAATTGGTGACAGGGTGACAGTCAAATCCGGTGTTCACATCTGGGATGGTGTGAGAATAGAAGATGATGTTTTCATAGGTCCTGGTGTGACTTTTACAAACGATCCATTTCCCAGAAGCAAACATTACCCTGAAAGGTTTTTGAACACCATAATTCGAAGAGGCGCCAGCATAGGCGCCAATGCTACCCTTCTGCCAGGGATTATAGTGGGTGAGAATGCTATGGTCGGCGCTGGGTCAATTGTGACAAGGGATGTCCCGCCCAATGCCGTTGTTGTAGGCAACCCGGCCAGGACTGTTAGGTTACTGCCCGAAGGTGAATAATTTGCCAGCCAAATCTTAGTAGGTAAATTCTGGTCATCACAAATGGTAGCCTACTCTCGTTCCGTTTACGACGCAGCCATAATCCACTTTCCAAGAGTTCTGGACGCTAGAGGAAATCTGACTTTCATAGAAGCCGCTAAGCACGTTCCTTTCAGCATTTCCAGAGTTTACTGGATCTACGACGTCCCTGGGGGCGAATCAAGGGGCAGCCACGCATACCGCGAGCTTCAAGAGGTCATCATAGCTCTCTCTGGCAGCTTCGAGGTATTTCTCGATGACGGCATGGCTCAAAAAACAGTAGTACTTAACAGGGCTTACTACGGGCTTTATGTGCCCAATATGATTTGGCGTAGGATGCAGCAGTTCTCCACCAATGCGGTCGCTTTGGTCCTGGCCTCCCTCCCTTACTGTCCAGAAGATTACATTCGTGACTATCAGGAATTCAAGAGGCTGAACGGTAAGGTATGAAAACAACAGTTCACGACTGTCGCCTCATAGATCTTCCCAAGATTAGCGAGCGAAGGGGAGCCATAACGCCCATCTATGGAGGCGAGCACATACCGTTCGAAATAGCCAGAGTTTACTATCTTTATGATGTCCCTGGTGGGGAAAGCAGAGGTGGACATGCTCACAGAGGGTTACAACAGTTGCTTGTTTCAGTAATGGGGGGATTTGATGTTATTCTCGATGACGGATTTGAAAGAAGACGCGTTCATTTGAACAGAGCTTATTTTGGTTTGCATATACCCTCTATGATTTGGCGTGAATTGGAAAACTTTTCTTCCGGTGGAATCTGCTTAGTATTGGCCTCCCAACCCTACGATGAGAATGATTATATACGTGATTATGAAACATTCTTAAGAGAAAAAGGTATTCCGTGACCGTAGAGTTTCTCGATCTCAAAAGGGCGTACCAGGAGCTTAAGAAAGGGCTTGATGAGGCTTATCGTAAAGTAATGGAAAGCGGTTCGTACATCCTTGGTTCAGAGGTTGATCAATTCGAAAGGGAATTTGCGGCATATTGCGGTGTCAGGCACTGCATCGGTGTGGGAAACGGTCTTGAAGCTCTGCATCTGATTCTCCGTGCATATGAGATTGGCCCAGGAGACGAGGTAATAGTTCCTTCGAATACTTACATAGCCACCTGGCTAGCTGTAACTTACGCGGGGGCAATTCCAGTGCCTGTGGAGCCAGATGAGAGGACTTACAATATTGATCCTTCCCGCATCTTGCAGGCTTTAACTAAAAGAACCCGGGCCATCATAGCCGTGCAGCTTTACGGTCACACTGCGGACATGGATCCCATAAAAGAGATAGCCTTGCGTCACGGTATCAAGGTCATAGAGGATGCAGCTCAAGCCCATGGGGCAAGGTACAAGGGAGCGAGGGCTGGTTCGCTTGGAGACGCAGCAGGGTTTAGTTTCTACCCAGGGAAAAACCTTGGTGCTTTTGGCGATGGAGGTGCGGTTACAACCAACGATGACAGCCTTGCAAACCGAATTCGAGCGTTGCGAAACTATGGATCACACACCAAGTATTATAACGATTACAAGGGCTTCAACTCTCGATTGGACGAACTTCAGGCCGCCTTTCTGAGGGTGAAACTTAGAAAACTGGACGAATGGAACGAGAGGCGAGCGAAAATCGCAGCTAAATACTTGGATGGGCTTTCAGACATATCTGGTCTTACCCTCCCCCACGTGCCGAATTGGGCTGAACCGGTTTGGCATCTTTTCGTGGTTCGTACCGAACGAAGGGACCTTTTTCAGAAACATCTTGCTGATGCGGGAATCGGCACTTTGATACACTACCCCGTTCCACCCCATAAACAGAAAGCCTACAGGGAAATGAACTCTCTTTCTTTCCCTATATCCGAAAGAATTCACAACGAAGTGTTAAGCCTTCCCATGGGACCCCATATGAATAAGAACGAAGTTGATAGGGTTATTGAGTCGGTGAGAAAGTTTTTTCAAGAATAAGTATTTTAATTTGCAAATCCTTATAGTGTAAAGGCTGGAGTATTTTAATCACCTTCGTCTTTCAGAGGATTTTTTAAAAGGTGAAGAGGACTCGGGTTCTGATTTCATGAGCGTGAAAGAGGACACTTCACAAGGATCCCACCGCCAGATTTTAAAATCAACCACCTTGGTCGGAGGCTCCCAGGTAATCAACATTATCATTGGAATCGTCCGAACGAAGTTCATGGCAATTTTGCTTGGTCCTGCAGGTGTGGGGTTGATGGGAATATACCAGTCCGCAATCGGTATGGTTGGGACCATAACGGGGTTGGGGATTGGAAGCAGCGGAGTAAGACAGATAGCCGAAGCAGCGGGTTCGGGAGATGACAAAAAAATAGCCAGAACTATCTACGCCCTCAGGAGGACTGCCATCATTCTTGGCTTCCTGGGAATGGGTGTGACGATTGCCCTTAGCAAGCAACTATCCCTCGTCACATTTGGAACAAAAGAACACGCCTGGGCTTTTTCGCTTCTGGCCGTAACAATTCTTTTCAGGTCAGTGTCCGGAGGGCAATCGGCTCTTATCCAGGGGATGCGAAGGATTGGCGACCTCGCAAAGATAAGCGTCATCGGGGCTTTCCTTGGCACGGCACTAAGCGTGCCCATCGTATATCTATGGCGGGAGGATGGCATCGTTCCTTCACTCATCGTCGTCTCAGCTATGTCCATATTGCCTTCGTGGCTTTATGCGAGAAAGATCCAGGTAACCAGAGTGTTCATGTCTCTGAGAGACGTCAGCCGGGAGATGCGTGGGCTCCTTGTGCTCGGCAGTGTTTTTATGGCCTCAGGGGTCATGACCACAGGAGTGGACTATTTTATACGCGTCTATGTTGGCCGTGAACTGGGCATGGAAAGCGTTGGGCTATATCAATGCGCAAACACGCTTTCAAGCCTGTACATAGGGGTGATACTCAATGCCATGGGGATGGACTTTTATCCGCGCCTTACTGCGGTAGCCGAGGACAATGAAACGGTGAATCGACTTGTGAATGAGCAAACAGAAGTGGGCCTCCTTCTGGCTACCCCCGGGATATTGGCCACACTGGCATTTGCGCCGTATCTGATTCAATTGTTTTATTCGGCCAAGTTTGTGCCAGCATATGAGGTTTTGAGGTGGCAGATTCTGGGTATCTTCCTTAGGGTCATAGCATGGCCCATGGGCTTCATCCTTCTCGCGAAGGGCAAGAGCAAGGCCTTTTTCTGGACAGAGCTCATTTGGAATGGCATGCACGCAGTGCTCGTCTGGGGAGGGGTTAAGCTTTTCGGATTGGTTGGAACAGGCATGGCTTTTTTTGGTCTTTATGTAACTTATACGATAGGTATCTATTGGGTTGTCCGTGGGATTACGGGGTTTAAGTGGGAAGGGCGGAACATGACCTCTGGATGTTTTCTTCTAGGAAGCATAATAATACTGTTCACATCGTCCTACGTAGTCGGGGAGACGGGCGCTATTTGGGTCGCAATTATTTTATTGGGAGGAACGACTTTTTATTGTTTCCATAATCTGTATGTCATTCTGGGTAGAGCGTGGTTTTATACAATAGCTGAAAAAGCGGTGGATCAAGTTGGCAAATTATTTCCAAGATCAGGAGTTTGATCGATTTCAAGTGAGTGTTCTTTATTATCAACTAACAGTATGTTTCTAAGAAAGAATAGCTTCTGTCTAAGATATGACCGCGGAGTGAAAGTTACGCTAACATTCCTCTTAAACGAAGGTGTGTAGACTTAATATGACTGAAGATTACATTATAGACAAGAGGCAAACAATTATTGATAATTTCTACTCCTTTCAGGGCTTTATCTTTATTGCTGAACGATTCTTTTCAAATGGCTCGATTGAGGCGGGTGCTGTCTTCACACAAATGGCGGCTCATTATGCCTGGTTGAATCATCCAGGGGTGTTTTGCAGTGGCAAACTTGAGAAGCTGCTCGCACAAATAGCGGAAAAATTGAAGGCGGGTTCTCAAGCTATTTGCTTCCCAAGCAGATCAAGTTTCGGAGTGCGCAAGGTTATGCATGTCCTGACACAGGCCTATTCTACTGGTGGACACACCAGACTCGCATGGAGATGGATAAAGAGTGATTCAAGCCGAATCCACTCCCTAGTCTTAACGAGGCAAGGTAGCATAAAAGTACCAGGCAAATTGGTTAGTGCAGTGGAGTCTTCTGGAGGATCAATATATATGTTAGATAGAAGGCGGGGAGGACTTACTGCAAGAGCATTGGCGCTTCATAGTTTGATTCGATCTTATGACGCTATTTTACTTCACATCCATCCTTATGACGTTATCCCTATGCTTGCCCTAAGGGATTGTGAAACAAGGCCCAAAGTAATTTTTGTCAATCATGCAGACCACGTTTTTTGGCAGGGGGTAAGGATTGCAGATCTTGTATGCAATATTCGTGAATCTAGTAAACTTTTATGTATAAATCGAAGGAATATTCCGGAGGAAAGGTGCGCTTTATTGCCGATACCCATTGTCGAATATGAAAGAGATTTGTCCAAGCAAGAGGCGAGGCAGAAGCTTGGAATTCCTGGCAACGCTATTGTTTTAGTTTCTATAGCCAGTGCTTATAAATATAAAGTCAAATCTAAATCTCCAGATTTATCTCCATTTTTATGTACGCTCCTTCCAATATTAAATAAATATAAGAACTGCTATCTTCTAATAATTGGCCCTGAGAAAGAAGATGAAGCTTTTAAACACCCTACTGGACCTGGAAAACGCATAAGATGTTATGGTTTACAGGAAGACATTAAATGTTTTCTGGATGCCGCCGACATTTATCTTGACTCCTTCCCCATCTCGTCTCTTACCTCTTTGCTTGAAGCTGGTGCTCGAGGACTTCCTCTTCTCAGCTTATGTAACTACACAGGACTTCATAGCCTTCTCTGTGCCGATGGCCCTGGGTTAACAGGCACCCTTCTTTCTACATGCGATGCCGAGAGTTACAGACAATATCTGGCTAATCTTATTGAAGATAAAGAGTTGAGGGAAAGGCTAGGTAAGGAAACAAAGGAGAAAATAATCAATGTACATAAAAGAAATTGGATGAATTTCGTGGAAGAAGCCTACAAGATTGCCTGCTCCCTTCCCCAACAGCAAACAGCTAAAGACGGCTGGGACGAGGTTAGTTTTTCTGACCTTGATCTAGCTTTGGCTAGCATCGAAGGTAAAGAAGTTGGCGAAAAGGATGTGATTCAGTCACATTATCGCCTTCTACCGATAAGTAAACGATATGAATTCAGAAAAGAAGGAAATATATATGGAAGTTTGATTATTCATCGTCTTTTGCTGTCAGAGAGCACATCAGTTAGATTGAAATCCATATTAAGAAAACTACATCTTATGCGGTAAATGGAATTTCCCGATTGACTTGTGCTGCTTCAGCTGGAATTGGAGTTTTCCTCTGTTTGTGATAACTATTGGGCTATTGGTAGGGAGGAGGAAGACGCCATGAGCAGGAAGCAGAGAAAGAATTACACCCCGGAGGAGAAGGTTCTTATTTTGAAGAGGCATCTTTTGGAGAAGGTGCCGGTATCTGATCTT
>JBBFLE010000029.1 GCA_037481695.1 bacterium
GGCCCATGTGATGATCTGTGTGCTGGCCTATTTTCTGGAGAAGGTGCTCGAATTCTACTGCGACAGGGCCAGGCTAAAGATTTCTCCCCGAAGGGCGCTTTCCATTCTCTCTCAGCTAAAGGCCGTACACTATCGCCTTGGTACCCAGTCCCTTATAGCCACAACGGCAATCCAGGAGCGCATGAGCCAGATACTCCAGGCGGCCAATATACCGATACCGGAGAAAATCATCAAATCTCAACTACTTACATAGCCTGTAGCTACGAAAGCCAAAACTGAGACCAATGATTACAGTAGGTTACGGCAGAAAGTGTCAAAGTTGGGTTTTAAAGTAGCATGAAGCTCCCATTTCCCAGTCAAGGGAACCAGCATCAGTCTCCGTTACTCACAATGGTGCTGGGCTGAGCCCATGACATCCCAGGATGAGGTGGTTTATTCTCAGATAGAGCCTGGTTTTTCTTTGGGGTCCTTAAAGGCTCCAGAGCGGTAAATGGCCAAATGCCCAGCCGAGCTTGGGAGGCATAGTCCACAAAGTCCCACATCCTGTGGAACCATCTGGTCTCATGGACAGGCAGCAGGCTCCGCCTTTATGTTTTCCTGTGCCCCAGTATGGCCTTGGGAAATCAGGGAGCAAGCCATCCAAAAAAACGCTTTTTACCTCCTTTTGTTTCCTACATTCAAGGCCCGTAGGGCCTTTGCTGCTGCAATGGGCAAAGGCCTTGGATTCACTTGTATGGACTGAAGTCAACTCCCCTTATTTTTGCCCGCTGCTCGAACCAGGCCTTCTCATCCTTGGGGGGAAGGCTGATCTCCCCTGGGGCCTTTCTCACCAAGCATATGGCCTCGCTGGGACATGTGGTGACACAAAGACCGCATCCTATACACCTTGGACGTATGACCTCGTAATAGTCTCCTGTGTCTTTGATGGCCTTTACCTGGCAGCGCTCCTGTGCGCACTTGCCGCAGGCCACACAACGCTCAGGATCTATCTGGGCGTAGTAGTTAGTGTTTACCGCATCTGTTATGCCCAGCTCGTTTATGCTCCTTAGCACTCCGCAGCAGCAGCCGCAACAATTGCATATGAAAAAGTGTCCGTTCTCTATGTTGTAGGTCATGTGAACCAGACCCGCCTCCTCGGCCTTTCTCAGCAGATCCTGGGCCTGCTCCTTAGTGATGGGCCTGCCCCAGTGGTAGTTCTCGAAAACCCCTGCAATGGGAGCCATGGCCAGGCAAACCTCCAGGGGCTTGTCGCAGCCTTTGTTCAGTAATCTTTTCTCCTTCTTGCATATGCAATCAGCCACTGCAAACGATTTGCTTTTCTCTATTAAATTGGAGACTTGCTCATATGGAAGGGCCTGTTGTTTATTGGGAATCTCCTTCTCGATGGGAATTACCTGCATGAGCTGTGGTTTGTTGGCAAAGAAGCTCTTCCCGTATGCTGCTTCGTATTCCTGGCACATGCGGGCAAAATCCTCGTCCATGCGGTTGAGTTGCATCTCGTAAATCCCAAAAGCCCAGGGCAGCATCCGAAACACCTTTACAGAGCCGAAATCCACCCCAAAGATCTCTCCCCTTTTCCACATGGAAACAAGCTTCTCCTCGAGTCCCTCCAAAGGCCGCCCTGTTCGTTGGGCTATCTGTTCAGGGGTCTCGAAGCTGAGCCTCAAGTCGCAGAAAAGATCAGCCTCTTCAGGGGTAAAGATCTTCTTGAGAAGTCTGATCTCCACCCCACTTTCCGTTGCCGGAAAACCATTGGGCAAAGTATCCAGCACCCTGGCCAATTTGTGATAGATTTCATCTGACATGAGACCCCTCCCTTGGCTTCTGCCCCCTAAAGGAGGCCCGTCCTAGCCCCGTGAGCTGCCCTGGAGTTAATTGCCTCCAGCATAACATGCCCCTTGAAGAATAAACAGAACATGCAATTCTTACAATATCACTTCGCCATGGAAGGCATGCTCATGTTAGAATCTAAAGACTTTTCTTTAGGCTCTTCCCGGAGCTCCTAGGATTTCCGGGATCACCCCAACCATGAGGATGACCATGAAAGAGCAAGGCAGCAGCATGCCCAGACTGGCCAACTTGATGGCGCGCTTGAGAGGCCCTCAGGGCTGCCCCTGGGATAGGAAGCAGAGCTTTCAGAACCTAAAGAGTTACCTCATAGATGAGGCTTACGAGGTGCTCCAGGCCGTAGACTCAGGAGACCCGGAACTGCTTTGCGAGGAGCTGGGAGATCTTCTTTTTCAAATCGTTTTCATGGCCCGTCTTGCCCAGGAGCAAGGCTCTTTTGACTTGGAAGAAGTTATCCAGCGCATAGAGCAGAAGATGATTCGCCGCCACCCCCACGTGTTCGGGCAAGCCAAGGCATCCAATGCCCAGGAGGTTGTGGAACAATGGCATGCCATCAAGATGGCCGAGGGCAAACCATCGCCCACTTCGGCCCTTTCCGGGATCCCCGAGGAATTACCGGCTCTTTACAGAGCCTACCGGCTGGGCCTCAAGGCTTCCAAAACAGGCTTCGACTGGCCTGGGCCCCAAGAGGTCATGGCCAAGCTGCGGGAGGAGTTCCAGGAGCTGGATCAAGCCCTGGAGAAGGGGCAGGTGGAAGATGCCGCACAGGAACTGGGCGATCTGCTCTTCGCTGCAGCCAATCTAGCCAGGCATCTGGACAAAGAGCCCGAAGGGCTTCTTCGCCAGGCCAATATGAAATTCCAGCACCGATTCGAGCTGATGGAGAAGACTCTCCATGGCCGGGGCAAATCCCCCCATCAGGCCACCACGGATGAAATGGAACAGATCTGGCAAGAGGTGAAGGATCTTGAACGCAACCCCTGTCCCTGAGCACCCCCCTTTTAGTTAAGCAGATGGAGGACCCGCCTCTTCCAGCTCTCCACCGAATCCTGGGATGGAGGCTCGTGGAAAAAAGTCTTTCTCATATAATGGAGGGCAGCGGCGTGGAACTCAAAGCCCAGGGAGAGTCTCTCGAAGAGCCTTGCCGATGGCCGAAATAGCCCCCTTTCCACCTCCCAGACCCGATGATACGCCCTGGGACCTTGTACCAGGTAATAGCCCAGAAATCCCCTTGCCTGGGCATATTCCCTGAAGAGTCCTGCCATGAAAAGCAAGTAGTCCCCTATGAACTGGTATCTGTCCCTCTCTTCCTTGGGATCTTGTGAGACGCTCTGGATTTCCAGGAGCATCTCCACCACGCTCTCCAAAGGCTCCCCTTCGGGATCCCTGACACGTTGAAGCTGCTCTGATCTGACAAAACGGGCCAGCACCTCGGACAGATAATCAGCCACCTCCCAGTCTCTGCTCTGGAGATCCTGGAAGGCCCTCCTGGTGAACCACTGGAAGAAAGTGCGTAACCTCTCTTGAGTCTGCTGCGCGGCTCCCATTTTCCTAACACCTCCTTCGCGCCAGACTCTGATCTCTCCTTATGATATTACTGTGCAAGAACTGGGCCCGGGAATCAAGCCAAGACTCCCAATAGAGGCAACATTTGCACCCCGCCCAAGCCCTCGCCCCATAGCAGGCTCCCCAGTGGAACTTGCTGCTGCAATTGACAGGTCAGAATACTGGAGCTAGCCTGGTTTCCGGGGAAAAACAAAATGTTGTCTCTTTCAGACATAGTAAAGGCCAGGGAGAGAATTGGTTCTTTTGTGCGAAAAACTCCCTTGCTGCGATCCAATCATCTCTCTGAAAGGTTGAACTTGCAGATATTCTTCAAACTGGAGAATCTTCAGGACACGGGCTCCTTCAAGATAAGGGGAGCCTTAAACAGGATGCTAAGGCTTACCGAACAGGAGCGGCATCGAGGGGTTGTCACTGCCAGTGCAGGCAACCATGCCCAGGGGGTGGCCTGGGCTGCGCGCAGGCTGGGGCTTAAGGCCACGGTCTTCATGCCCCTCCATGCTCCCATAGCCAAGCTTCTTGCCACCAGAGGTTACGGCGCCACCGTTATCCAGCATGGAGAAACCTATGATGAATGCGCCCAAGAGGCCCGCAGATGGGCTGAGACCGCCGGTGCGGTCTGGATCCCGGGATTCGACGATGCGGATGTGGTGGCAGGCCAAGGCACTGCAGGACTTGAGATCTGTGAAGATTTGCAGGACATGCACGCGGTCTTGGTACCTGCTGGAGGAGGGGGCCTCCTGGCCGGGGTGGCTTTGGCCGTCAAGTCATTGATGCCCAAAGTGCAGGTGTTTGGCATCCAAAGCGAAAACGCCCCGGCTTTGGCCGAGTCCTTTGGATCAGGCTCCAGGTTGACCGTGCCTTGCCATAAGACCCTGGCAGACGGCATTGCGGTGGCAACTCCCGGAGAGATACCCCTTCAGGTCATAAGGCAATTTGTGGACGGGGTATTTACCGTGAAGGAACACTTCATCGAGTCGGCAGTTGTCACCTTCTTGGAGCGCAAGCATCTGGTAGTGGAAGGGGCAGGGGCTGTGGGCCTCGCCCTCTTGTTCCAAGAGGAAGAACTGCTCAGAGAACGCAAGGTGGTGATTGTCGTAAGTGGAGGGAATCTGGATCTGCAGTGGATGGACAGGCTGATCCAAAGGGGTGCCATGAGCCTTGGCAGGAGGATGCGTCTCAGAATAGTTCTTCCGGATATGCCTGGCTCCCTGGCCAGGGTTACACAAATCATAGCCTCTACAGGGGCCAACATCCTGCAGGTTTTTCATGATCGTCTGCAACCTGAGCAGCCCCTTCATCTTTCCATGGTGGAGTTCGATCTGGAGACCAGAGGCCCTGAGCACATCCAGGAATTGAAGCTACTACTGAGGGAAGTGGCTGTCGAGATCCAGGATTGAACATCTGGCAAACTCACAGGCTCCTGAGCAGCATTGGCGGGCTTGCAAAAAAGCCCGCCTCTGGATGGTTTTGGTGAGGGCAGAAGCCATCTCCTGAAGCTTTTCCACAAGCAAGGACCATCGCCGGGGGTTGTCGCGCCCAAGGGGCTGTGGTATAAGCAAGTATGCGCTTTGGAGGCAATGGCAGTGCCCACCGTGCTAATAGTGGACGACGAGAAAAATCTTCTCGAGCTGTACAGAAGCGAGCTTTCTGCCGACGGATATGAGGTGCTTGTGGCCTCTACGGGGAAAGAGGCCGTTGACCTGCTTCAGAAAAACAGACCAGACGTAGTGGTCATGGACATACGCATGCCGGAGATGGATGGCATCGAAGCCCTGGGAAAGGTGGTGGCGCGCCACAAGAACATCCCAGTCATAATAAATACGGCTTTCAGCGCTTACCAGGAGGATTTCAGGGCCTGGGCGGCCGAGGAGTACGTGATAAAGTCCTCTGATCTCACACAGCTCAGAAAGGCCCTTCAGAGAGTCCTCAAGAAATCTTCGAGCACCAAACCATGAAAGTTTTGACGCTTATCCTGGCCGGGGGGCGCGGCGAGAGGCTCTACCCCCTCACTCGCGACAGGGCAAAGCCTGCGGTGCCTTTCGGGGGCATATACCGCATCATAGACTTCACCCTTACCAACTGTCTGCACTCGGGAATCCGGCAGATTCTTATCTTGACGCAATACCGTTCTTTTTCCTTGGAAAAACATGTTCAGCTGGGCTGGAACATACTCTGCACCAAGCTGGGGGAGTTCCTCCACGTGGTCTCAGCCCAACAGAGGGTGGATGAGCTTTGGTATCAGGGAACCGCGGACGCTGTTTACCAGAACCTCTATATGCTTCAGCAGATTCGCCCGGAGTTGACCCTGATACTGTCGGGAGACCATCTGTACAAGATGGACTACCGCCCCATGCTCAAGTTCCACATGGAAAAGAAAGCAGATCTAACGGTGGCCACCCTGCCTCAGCCCAAGGAATTATCTCGGCATTTGGGTGTCATAGAGATGGACAGGGAAAACAGGGTGGTCTCTTTCCAGGAAAAACCCATGGAGCCGCGATGCATGCCCGACGATCCTGGTCGGATACTGGCCTCCATGGGAATCTATGTCTTTGAGACTCGCAAGATGGTCAGGAGGCTTGTGGAAGACGCCAAGAGCGACTCCCAGCACGATTTCGGCCGAAACATCATTCCCAGAATGGTGGAAAGTGGCGACAGGGTTTACTCATACGTATTTAGAGATCCACACACCCTGGAACCGTTGTACTGGAGGGATGTGGGAACTGTGGGTTCTTTTTGGAAGGCTCACATGGATCTTCTTGGGGAAAACCCTGCTTTCGATCTGTACGATCCCCAATGGCCCATCCTAACCCATGAGGTGTGGGCCCCCCCAGCCAGAATAATGCCTCAGGGCCTAAGTGAACCCAGCCACATAGTGGATTCCATGGTTTCCAACGGTTGCATAGTAGAGGGAAGCACCCTGGTAAGATCTGTTCTTTCCCCCAATGTGCGCATAGAAAAAGGAGCCCAGGTAACGGACTCCATACTCATGGAGGGAGTCAGGGTGGGCAAGGGAGCCATGCTGAACAAGGTCATAGTGGACAAGCGCTCCATCATTCCCGAGGGTCGAGCCATAGGCTATGACCACCAGCAGGACAGGCGGCTCTTCACCGTATCTGAGGAAGGGGTGGTGGTGATACCGGCAGATTCCATTTTGGAATGAACCAAAAGGAATCAGGCTCAAGAGGCCACAGGCTTTGCCAAGTTTATTTATCGAGGTTTTCAGGCGGTGAGAGGCAACGAATCCATCTTGTTGAGATAGAAATTTTGGAATCTGAAATGGATGATCCAGTAGTACCCCCTCGATCATGAATGAGGAGATTCAGGAGGAAAGCCATGAATGTTGGAGACAAACTCAGCATCCCTTTTGGCAGTGGTACGAAGGAAGGCACCGTGGTAAGGGTCTGCCCAAAGAGCGTTTGGTTAAAGGTGGACTTTCCAAGGCATCCGGGAAAGCTTGTGCGAAGAAAATTAAGCCAGTTGAATTCTGAGAAGACCTCTGGCGCAAAGAAAAAGAGATTCTGGAGCAAAAAGTCCTGAGAGAGTTTACTAGGCCCGGTTCTCTCACCGGGCCACAAACTTGCCCGTGGGCCTTACTGCTCATAACCCCTGACATCTATGAAGGGCACGGCCGATGCCGTGACCCTAGGCAGGTGGCCGTCCCATTTCTCTATGGCCCTCATGGCGGCTTCTATCTGCCTTAGCTTAACCAGCTCTGGTGTCACGTTTTCCTTCTGTAGCCTCAGGGCCTCTGCCTCTGCTTTGGCCTGAGCCACCTTCTGCTCCGCTTCGATCTTTACCCTCTCCAAGTCACGTTGGGCCTTTAGAGCCAGCTGTTCTGCTGCTTGCTTGGCCTCGATGGCCTGGGTGAATTGTTTTGAAAAGGAGAAGTTAACTATGGAGAAGTCGTCCACCGTGATGTTATAGCTGCTCAGCCTTTCACTGAGAAGTTTTTTTATCTCATAGCGTACATTTTCTCTCTGGGTGATGAGTTCCACTGCTGTGTATCTGGCCGTTATGGCCTTTACGACCTCCTGGACCGCCGGATCAATGATCCTCTCTTTGTATTCCTTGCCCAGGTGCTGGTACACCCAGTTGGCCCTGGATGGAGAAACATGGTAATTCACGGCAATGGTGGAGTGGGCCTCCTGAAGGTCCTTGGAGACAGATTCGGCTCCTGTCTGGGATTTCTGGACTTTAACATCCATCTTGATCACCCGCTGCATGATGGGCACCCTCAAGTGAAGCCCTTCATCCAGAACAGTGTCTTGAACAGCTCCAAAATTCAAGACCACTCCCCTCTCCCCGGCCCCTATGATCACGAATGGGTTCAACAGAAGCACCACCAAACCCACGAGGGCCAGTATCATGATGAGCCTGACTATCCTTTTGCCTTTCTGGGCCACTTGGCTTAAGTTCATGTCCACATCTTTCATGGGGCTTCCTCCTTCATAGGGTTTGTTCTTTCTTGTCTTCATGAGGCTCCATCTGTTAGGATCCTTTCTTTGGATAACATCGGTCATTGATCCGATAATCATTAACTTTTGGGGAGGAACTCTTGGATAACACTCTTCGTCTCTTTTTCGAGCCTCGAAGCGTAGCCATCGTGGGGGCCTCGGCAACCCCCCACAAACCTGGAAACGATGTGATAAAAAACATCCTGTCCAATCAGTACGACGGAAAACTATACCTGGTCAATCCCAAAGGAGAGGAAATTCTAGGCCTAAGAACTCATCGTTCCATTGCGGAACTACCCCAGGGCATAGACCTTGCAGTGGTGATTCTGCCGGCCAAGGCCAATCCGCAGGCTGTAAGGGAGTGCGCTGCCAAAGGCATAAGGGCCATAGTGCTGGCCGCAGGGGGCTTCTCTGAAGTGGATCACCAGGGTGCACAGTTGCAGGAGGAGCTTCGGAGGGCCATTGGGGAAACAGGGGTCAGGGTCATAGGGCCCAACACATCCGGCCATACATCCACACCTTTTAAGTTCACCTCCAGCTTCTTTCCCTTGGGCCCCATTCCTAGGGGAAGGGTCTCCTACCTGGCCCAGACAGGAAACTTTGCCACTCACACCATGAGGTACATCATCACTGGGGAGAACTTTGGAATAGCCCGCTTCGTGGGTCTGGGCAACAAGGTAGACGTGGACGAGTGCGACATCTTGGAATACTATGGGCAGGACCCAGAGACATTCGCTGTGCTGGCATACCTGGAAAGCTTCCAGAGACCCAGGCGATTCCTGGATCTGGCCAAGGAGATTACGGGGCAAAAGCCTGTGATACTTCTCAAAGGGGGCCTTACAGAGGAAGGTGCTCAAGCTGCAGTGGCACATACAGCTGCACTGGCTTCCAACGATTGCATTGTAAAGGCAGCCTTGGCCCAGGCAGGCATAGTGCAGGTGGAAAATTACACCCATCTGGTGCTGGCAGCCAAGGCTCTTTCCTGGATGGGACTTCCCCAGGGCAACAGGGTGAGCTTCATGGCCCCCTCCGGGGCCATGCTGGTGATCCTGACGGATCTTTGCCGCAGGAGGTGGGGGCTGCAAGTGCCCAAGGTGGAAGAGAGCACCAGGCAGCGGCTCCAAGACATAAGCCCTTCTTACATACGTATGAGAAATCCTGTGGACATATGGCCGGCGGCTTATCTTAACGGAATTGAGTTTGCCTACAGAGAGGCCATGGAGGCAGTTCTAAAGGACCCCAACATAGATGCCGTGGTTCCCATCCTGATGCTTACAAAGCTCATAGGGGTGCCTCCTCTGGATTTCCTAGTGGAGCTGGCGCAAAAATACCCTCACAAGCCTATATATGTCACCTTCAGCGGGGATAAGGACTGTATGGAGGAAGCCAAGGCTTATCTGGAGCCCAGGGGCGTACCCACCTTCTTCTTCATAGAAGAGCCCTTCGAGGTGCTCTCCATACTCTGGAGGTGCAAGAAGGTCATGGAGAGGGCTCAAAACAATGTCTAGGCCAGGACTAAAAAGAGATTTTGATAGAGGATCTGGCCGCAAGCCTATTACCGCAGGAAAAAACAAGCCGGCTGAGCGAAGGGCCAAGAACCTGGGCCACAAAGTGGAGTTCTCAGCCTGATGCAAATGAGGGGTTTTCCATCATAAAAAGCTCCTCGACAAAAGGCGTACAGGACAGCTAACAGAAGAAAAATTTGCTAAAATAAAAGCTAGAGTAAATAAGGAGTTTTTAACATGAGTAAAATAGAAGAAATTGAAAAAGAAGTCCAAAAATTAGAGCCGGATGAACTTCAAGCATTTCGGAAATGGTTCTGGGATTTTGACGCACAGGCATGGGACCAGCAATTCGAAAAAGATGCTTTGTCTGGGAAACTTGACCCACTGGCTGGGGAAGCACTCAAGTCGTTTAAATCCGGGAACTGCTCAGAAATTTGAAACATTTCGTTTCACCAGAGTTTTGGAGACTTTATAAGAGGCTCCCGCAGCCTGTTCAAGCCCTTGCAGACAAAAATTTTTCATTGCTGAAAAATGACCCTTATCACCCATCATTACACACGAAAAAGGCTGGTCATTATTGGTCTGTTCGAGTGGGACTGCGTTATCGTGCAGTTGCTGTGGAAGTTCCCGAGGGGCTGCTATGGTTTTGGATTGGCAGCCATGAAGACTACAACAAGCTGATTGGTTAAAAACAGAATCCAGCGGATGTGGTATAACTCAACTTCGACACTTGCTGCCGTAGTTTACTGTAATCATTGGGCTCAGTTTTGGCTTTCGTGGCTACAGGCTATGTAAGCAGTTGAGATTTACTGATTTTATCCGGTAACGGTATACTGGCCGCCTGGAGTACCTTCTTGATGTGCGTCTCCAAGGCGGCACCGGCTGAAACCCACTCGCCACCCAGGGGATATTTATGGCATTCTCCACCAGTTGATCCATGGCCGTGGGCAGTTGGCGTAGGTGATCTGCTCCTGGCTGAGCATGGGAATATATCCAGTTAACAGCCTCCCCGTGACCCCAAACTTTGCCCAATGAATCGCTGATCCTGCATCATGCACCACGGGTGAACCCATGCAGCCATGATCATGATATGCCGTCAAAAAGTGATTTCTGTACAGGCGTAGCTGGATTTGGCCCTTGCCACTCAGATATGGAATGCCACACTTTTTTACCCAAAAGTGCTTTGAGCTGATTTGGGTAAAAATGGCGCCTCCCTTCCCCAAGATTTACTCAAAAGAGCTTTGAGCTGACATGGACAAGGGCGCGGGGCTAGCAAAAGCAGCACAGGGCACAAAGCTACGAGGAGCCAGAAAAACCTTCAAACCGCGGGCTGCACAGGGTGTGGTGGGATGAGCCTTGTTGGTGGCCTGAATCCTACTTTGTGCTCTGTGCCGGCAAACCCCAGGTGCCAGGCACCAACCAAAGATACAGAGCCAGGGGGGGAGTGAAATCAGATGCTCCTCGCCACCTCTAAGGGGTCATATAAGATGCTCCTGGACACAAGCAAGTTTCCCCTTGAAAACTGGCAGGAAACCATGGACGATCCCACCTTGGCCGACGCCATCCTGGATCGCCTCATCCACAACGCTCACAAGATCACCCTGAAAGGAGAATCCATGAGAAAGAAACGCTCAGAGTTGACGGAAACTAAAGAGTGTGAGAAACCCTGAAACACAAGCCATGATTGGCTACGACCCCAAAGAGGGGCCGGAGCAAATTGCCCCGGAACACCTGGACCGACTTGCCTCAAAATAGGTGGCCCGATTCATCCGGAATCACTGGGCCGATTTCACCGGAATATACAGCTCCTCCATAAACCCCTACTGCCATCTTCTCCATCATCATCCTTCCTCCCCTTGGTCAGAGGGGGGTTTCCTATCACAAGAGTACCAACCCCTTCGAGGGGGACAGGCTAATGGTATAAGTGGTCCTGACTTAATAATTGAGTCAGGAGATCTCGCAAATTGTGCAGTCAGCACCCAGTGGGTAGGCAAGGAAAGACCAGCGGGAAATGCGAGTGGAGCATAAAATAAGGGTGGTCCTGACTTAATAATTAAGTCACGAAATTCTCTCACCTGGGTTGTTAGGGATCCTTGAAAAGGGGCTTTCGTGCCGAGGCCCCGGTCTTTGCCTGGACACCGTGGGTTCCGAGGGCTCGTTGCGTGATGGCCAGCTATGTTCACAGCACCCCGCTCTCTGTGTATTCCAGCAGGGCATGCCTGGCCAAGTAACCGTGGATCCCCTCCAAAACCACAAATGCCCTTTCCATGTGGCCTTCATGCCCCAGTATCACTGGACTGACTCCAAGGTGCGCATCCATGCCTTCGTGTGCATGGCAGCACTTACCTATCTGACCATACTTCGAAACCGGCTTGCCCAGGCAGGCCTTAGGCTCTCCACACGGGAGCTCATGGAGCAGATGCGCTCGGTTCGAACTGCCCTATACCTAATGGCCTCCCAGCGCAAACCCAGGCGTATCCTGGAGGAGACCACCCCCACCCAGCTTGCCATTCTCAAGGCCTTGGGCTTCCAGATCAAAGACAATAGGGTCGTACAGGTGAGTTGACCCGATTATTACCTGATATCAAATGGATATCCCTCTTCGGCCAATGCTAACTTGTAAAGTCCTGTCTGAATGTGCCTGGGGCCTCTTGCATCCGTTCCATCTGCCCGTAAAATCAGCGAGGGCTGTAAGCCATTCCCCAGAGTGACTTGTTAGGTGAAAATCATCGATATCTTAAAAATTCATCTATAGGGAGCCCGATATCCTTAGCAATTTGACGAAGCAATATCGGAGATATATCTCTTCCGAGATGGCAAGGGACTGTAGTACATCGACCGTCTGGATGGCGATATTGCTTATGAGCCCCTTTGCGTCGGACTTCCTGAAACCCAAGCCTCTCAAGAATGGCAACGACCTCTCGGGGCTTGAGAATTGGGATTTTTGTCATGATTAGCCTACTACCACGTTCTGTGTACCTACGAATTCCCCTTCCAATTCCGGTTCCCCATCCTCCAACAGCATCTCTATAACCTCTTTTAGGTTTTTGTTTAATTCTTCCAAAGTTTCGGCTTGCGAGTGTGCCCCTGGAAACCCAGGTACAAACCCTACATAAAGACCCGTGTCAGGACATTTTTCTATTACAGCAGTAAAAATCCTCATTGCTTTTCTCCTTTTATGTATAATTTTTTATCATTTTTTCTCACCTAACGGCAAGCTGACCGGCGGTGGCGGGAGGTGTCGCGCCGCAGGCGCGAGCAACAAACGCCTGTGACGACAAGATCCACCTCAAGGTTAAAAAGCGTCATCACCTGGTTGTAGGGATCCGCCTCCAGCCTTTCTTTGATCTCCACCAAGTAGTCCATGGCCCTAGCAGATGCAGATAGCTAAGCTCTTCTTCCCTCAGCTCTGCAATAGACCGTTTTGACCCACCTCATCACCCCAAGCTTGCTCGAGGGATCACTGATGGGGCTTCATTGGCCACTGGTGGCCCCAACCAGCTAAGGTCATCATATGCCGTTACAAACTGATTCATGTACAGAGGCAACTTTATCTCCCCCATTGCCCCTCGGATCTGGAATGCCAGACTTTTTACCCAAAAGTGCTTTGAGCTGATTTGGGTAAAAATAGGCTGCCGCGAATCTGGCTTTTGGGCACTGTGTTGATTTTCCTCTCCCAAGCTGCGCCGCTTCCCCTGTTGTGCTTAATGGATGGTGTGCACTTTGTGGGAGCGATCCCTGTTTGCTTCAGGGGCTGTCCTAAATACAGGGCAAAATTCGGAATGCCCGGCACAGAAAAACAAGCCCCTACCAAACACACCGCCAAGAAGTGCGAAGGTTGGGGCTCATGCACCGTTTGATCTGCGCAGGGGCAAAGGGCAAAGTTCCTTTCCAGCTTTAATAACATCAACCACTTATAGTAGATATGGTGCCAGGCACCAACTAAAGATGCTCCTTGACAATATAGCCCTCTTAACAGACATAAATATCATCTCCCTCCCATTGGAACCAATCCTCCTGGAGGTCTACCATCTTCGGGACATTCTTCAGGGGGGCATTCCTCCCACATATATCCCGTACCTGTAATACTGATTTCAATCAATGACTCATCCGGATCATTAGATTGAATCCATAGATATGCACCTTGAGGTCCTTCTGTTGAGGGTGAAAAGGAGACTGTTATTTCACATCTCCGTGCTATATCGAGTCTGTCAGGAGAGATGGGACAGTTGTGTGTTGCAGTAAAATCCATGGAGCCCGATATCAAGATATTGACTATATTTAAGGGTTGATAGCCGGAATTTCTCACCGTAAAGACTTGAGTCGCCTCCTCGCCAACCATCACCTCTCCAAAATCATGGCTCAAGGGCGAGACATCAATGTCAATCAGAGGCCTTTGACCAGCTTCAGGTATTGTTTCAGAGCAAACAGCCTCAACCACAGCAGAAGAATCACCTACAGTGGCGGCTGTAACCCGACCCGTTTCGGTCGAATCCTGTGGCGTTACGGTTGTATCTACGGCGGAGATAGATGTCTCAACAGTTGTCATGGATGTTAAATCCATAAGAGCACAAGAAGCCCCGATATTGCCGATGGAATCTATCTTCATGACAAAGGCATCGTATTGCCTACGACCTGGAGTTGATCTGAAAGAAGTAGTGTACCCACTTATGGCATAACCGCTCTCGGAAATCTCTTCTATGGAATAGGCTACATCAATACCACTGCCTCCATAGCTCTTCTGCCATTCTACATCTCCTGATGAATCGAGCTTTACGACCCAAATATCATCACCGGATACCCTGCTGGACAATACGCCTGATAAGATATAGCCACCGTCGGACGTCTGTTTGATAGAATGTCCGTAACTGCCATAATATTCACTGCCATATCCTCCATAAGTCTTTTGCCATTCAATATTCCCTGATGAATCGAGTTTGAGAACCCAGGCGCTCGTGGTTGACCATGTGGTTCCCGCCACAACATATCCGCCATCCTGTGTTTGTTGAACTTCATAAACCAGATCCCAATCTGCACCTCCATAGGTCTTCTGCCACTGAATATCCCCATCCGAGTCGAGCTTCAGCACCCAGATATCATATTCTCCCGCACCTAAGGAGCGAGTTACTCCTGCAACAATATATCCGCCATCCGAGGTCTGCTTGATGGAGTTTGCATAATCATCACTTGTTCCTCCATAGGTCTTCTGCCACTGGATTTCGCCAAAAGAATTGAGCTTCAGAACCCAGACATCCTGCCCTTGGCCGCTTGGCGTTTTCCATGTATTTCCAGCCACAATATATCCATTGTCATTGGTTTGCTGTACGGAGAATTCCATTCCCCAGTCACCCCAGTTGTCATCGACTTCACCTCCGTATTCCTTTTCCCATTCGACATCCCCATAAGCATCCAGTTTCAGTATCCATAAACCATAGGAGTGGTCGCTTGTGAAAGTCATTGTTCCACAAACTACAATGTACCCGCCATCTGGGGTTTCCCTGACATCATAGGCACGTTCAGGATACCAGTAACCGCCGTAAGTTCTCTCCCATTCAACGTATCCAGAGGAATCCAGCTTGACGACCCAGGCGTCTTCAGTGGAACCCATAGGTCCGGCACCAAAGGAATTTGTCACTCCCACAGCAATGAATCCACCATCAGATGTGGGTCTGATCTTTGAAAAATATTCCCCTCCATCCCCTCCATAATATTTTGCAAAGGTCGCAAGGGGTATCGGAACGGTCATGGAAACCGGGACCGATGCATCCCCGCCATTTGAAGAAATGGAGAGGGTATGAGCATATGTCTGATCCAGGTAAAGCCCTGAGCGATCTGCGTAAAGGTAGATTCTGGCATTTCCTCCGGGTGGAATTTCCCCGTTCATCTGAGATGCGGTAAGCCATGAGGGGAGATCGCTGGCTATACTCCATGTCAGTGGAGTAGAAGCGTTTGTATTTCTGATCGTGAGTTCCAATCGTTTTTTCGCCTCGGCAAAGTCGAGAGATGAAGGACTCACAGAAATAAACGCAGGCACGTTCATCCTCACCGCAACGCCTCTGTCCCCCCCATTTGAGGCAATATAAATGTCGCCCAAATATGTTCCGGGCTGAAGCCCTGTGCGGTTAACCGTTACTGTAAGGGTGGTAGATGTCCCGGGATCCATTTCTCCCGACATCTGACTTACAGAGAGCCATGACGGCAAGCCATTGGTAATTCTCCAGTTGAGGTACTCGTAAGCGCTCGTGTTCTGGACTGTAAGTGTGGCTGTTGTCGATGTTGAACCAAAATCCATGGTCACGGGCGTAACTGAAATATAGGAAGCTATCCCAACTCCAGAGAGATCGTGTCTCAGAACAGGTTTATAAGGATCGTTCGATTCGATTGTAATCGTTCCGGAGACGTAACTGGTGTCAGTAGGTTTGAACATTACCGTAATGACACAATAGTCAAATGAATAAGGAGTATAAGGAGTGATTGGTCTTCCTGTACATGTGTCGGCTGTTATGTAAAAAGGAGGTCCTGAGATAGAGACATTGCTAATAAGCAGATCTGACCCTCCAATATTCCAATATTCAAAATCGTGGGATGAGGAACCACCTATCGCAGCCCTGAAACTCGTTAAGGCGGAACCGGCTATTATAGGAGGAACTCCTACGCCATTACCAGTGAGATTGATGTTTACAGTGGCTTCATCTGGATCATTTGATGTAATGCTTATTGTAGCCGTTGCTGGACCCTGAACCGTGGGATTAAATATTGCCTCAATTGTGCAGCTACCTTGAGGCTGTATGGTCTGCGGGCAATTGTTTATATATCTAATATCCCCTGAGCCAGTGATTGAGACGCTTTCTATCTGAAGCTCCATATTGCCAGAATTTGAGACCGTTATAGGGATGTTTACTGTGTATCCAATAGGGACATCTCCGAAACTGATGCTAAATGGTGAAACAAAGATATCCGGTTTCAGGAACGTGATTTCTCGGGTCGCTGATGAATGAGGAATGGCAGAATCCGTAACTTTCAAAGAAAGACTCATTAGGTCATTAGGAACGCATTCGTTTATCCTCAGAATGGCACTATTTTCTCCATATGTGACCTCAAAATTAGAAGGCAGTGCAAACTCTTCTCCGCATACAATCGGTCCTGGGAATTGAACCGGTGGTTGACCAACATAGGTTTGGTAACAAGAGTCCCATTTAAATTGATACGGCATCAAACCGCCAGTCACTGTGAACCTCTGCTCACTGTCACAATAAGGGATTTTAACCGTCTCGGGATAGATAGTTAATGGGAGAAGTTCCCCTACTTGATAAAAAACATAGGCTGCACCCGGGCCCATGCTCCAGTCCCCTTGTTGTGGACCCTTCCCAAAACGGTCGAGGATGACGACATCATCTCCTACAAAGGGATCCAAGTCTCCAACAACAATATGTATTCCGAAACCAAGCCCCATCCGGTCAACACTATTTACATCTCCAATAAAAACAGAGTCTATACCTTCTTCGATTTTGGTATTTGGATTTCTTGGATGGAATATCATTCCATTTGAAGTTACATACCATCTTCTATGTTTAAGATGGATCGTGTCAAAGCCTTCAGTAAGTCTCCATTTTGGCTCTCGACTCCCAAAAAGAACCCACACACGCCCAGGCACTCCAGAAAGTGGCTTTCCAGGTGCTCCTACCAGGAGGTCTTTTTTGCCATCATTATTTACGTCCCCACCCGCCAAGGAGTAGCCGAACAAACTCATTGTTTTTGAACCATGAACAATGATGTCTGAAATGTTGTCAATAGAATCTTTAGTAAAATTAATGGTCTTTGAACCATCTATTACGTAAACTGACCCGATCCAGGATTCTTTTTTACTGATTGATGTTTGTTCGGAATCGGAAAGGGTTGGATCGGCATAAATTGTCAATTCCAAATCCGATCTTGGTGCTCCGATAATAATTTCACCTTTCCCATCATTGTCCAAGTCTACTATGACTACAGAGGAACCAAAGCCTGTTCTACTCATTGTCCTTACCAAGACCTGAGGACCTGTAATTACTCGTGGGCTTCCAGAGGTCCTGCCATCTGGATCCGCAACAATCAGGTCCTGCAAATCTATACCGCCAAACAGAACATAGACAGCCCCTTGCTCAAGTGTTAGGGGGTTCGTTCTCGCCAATCGACTATAATGAGGTGCGCCCATTACCAGATCATCGAGGCCGTCACCGTCTATATCTCCCACAGCAATCGCCTTTCCCAAGCCATCGCCAATGTGATCAATGACGTCAAAGTTAAATTCATCTATTATTTTTACATCGTTTTCCACATAATATTTGCTCTCAATTAGAGTTACGCGCAGGTCATGATCTCTTAATTTGTCGGTCCTTATCTCCTTTGGCAAACCATTATGGAATCCGCCTAGAATATACACTCGCCCAGTTTTACCCTTACTTGGGTCCTCATTTGGATTCGTGGGCGCAGATATGACAAGCTGAAGCTCAGGACACATGGATTCGTCGCAAAAGAATCTTCCAACGGCTACCTGATACCCCAGCTCACGCGCTTCATCTTCTTGATCCCCATATATTTTGAGGTCATATTCTTCGTTTCCAAGTCTGTAAACCTTCTCCCAATTTTCCCTCTTTCCATAAATTACATAAGCCTTACCAGGGACATGACCCGGTTCTGAAACAGGTGTCCATTGGATATTGGGTGTGTGATTTCCGTCCTCATCTTGGTCGGTTGTGCCAATAATCAAGTCTGCGATTCCGTCTCCATCTATATCTCCAATGGCAATGGAGTTCCCGATTCGCCTTGTGTTGTTTCCCTCGTGCCGATCATCTGGGTCGCCAATAATTTTGACATCCCACCCTCCTTCAGGATGAGATAAGTCTATTGATTGAACGCTTCCGCCCCATTCAATTCCAGTAATACCCCCAATCGGACCGAACTTAATGAAAACAGCACCGGTGCTATAATCTACATTTTCGTCTTTATAATCCGTTACGCCTATCGCAAGGTCATTGATGCTGTCCCCATTCAAATCACCGATGGCAGCCGACCTTACATAATCTGTTCCAGCGCCACCATGCAAGATACTCCTCTGCTTTCCACTTGCCACCTTCTGGTAAGGAAGAACAGGGACAGCCGTCTCATCACAGTTGTTGCTTCCGCACGGCAGATGCTCACCCACCTTGATGCGCACGTTAAGCTCCGCCCCATCTTGAACCCAGATTTCGCTTTAATTGATTTCAGTGGGGAGAGGAGCGGCGGTTTCATCGTGTAAGGTCTTGAAATGAAAAG
>JBBFLE010000030.1 GCA_037481695.1 bacterium
GGTGATACACATGATACTTCAACTACCGGACATATCACTTACCACAAAAACCGGACATCTTGACGTGCTAATGACACCGGACATCTTGACGTGCTAATGACACCCAAAAAAATGTCTTGTTTGGTTGGCAAGTCAGGATGTCGCGTTTTTCCGGTGGGCAACATGTGCTTTATTTGGGATCACAGTTCTGTCTTAACCATTCAGTCTGAGTCCCGTGGATCGAGCTGATCCGGAGCATGTCTTTTCAGTAAGCCTCCAGGTGGAAGCCTCACTGGAAAGGAGGAACAATATGTTCAAGACCAGGATGACGGAGTTGTTGGGCATCGAGTATCCCATTCAGTGCGGGACCATGCATTGGCTCTCTCGAGCCCAGCTGGTGGCTTCTGTGGCCAATGCCGGAGGGTTTGCCTGCCTGCCGGCTGCCAGCTTCCCAACCAAAGGGGAACTCCTGGATGAGATAAAAAAGACCCAGGACCTCACTGACAGGCCCTTTGGCGTAAATGTCTCGCTGTTTCCTGCTCTGACACCCACGGCACCAGAGAAGCTAATCGACACTGTGATAGAGGCCGGAGTCAAGATCTTAGAGACCGCAGGCCGCAACCCAGAGCCTTACAGGGAGAAGATCCTCCAGGGGAAGCTCATTCACATTCACAAGTGTGCCCGTGTGCGAGACGCCGCCAAGGCGAGCCGCCTGGGAGTGGATGCTGTCTCCATAGTGGGCACAGAGTGCGGCGGCCACCCGAGCATGGAGGGGGTCACCACCATGGTCCTGATCCCCAAGGCAGCCGAGGAGGTGAGCGTGCCGCTCATTGCGGGGGGAGGTATATGCGATGGCAAATCCATGGTAGCTGCCTTAGCCTTAGGGGCCGATGGTGTGATCATGGGGACTCGATTCATGGCTACCAAGGAATGCCCGGTGCACGAGCGCCTCAAGGAAAGGCTCATAAACGCCTCGGAGTCCGATACAACTCTGGTAATGATGTCTTTGGGCAACCCTGCCAGGGTGCTACGAAACCAGTGGGCAGAGAAGATCCTGGAGATGGAAGACAAGGGGAGTTCCCTGGGGGAGCTTGAGCCTCTAATCAGCGGACAGGTCACCAGGAGGGGATGGCTCCATGGCACCTTTGAGGAAGGTATTTATCCCTGCGGCCAGGCGGTGGGCCGCATCCATGATATCCCCTCAGTCCCAGAACTGATGAAGAGGATCGTGCAGGAGGCCCTGGAAACCAAAGACAGGCTCCAGCGCATCTTGTCATAAACAGCAATGGTTCCCAAAGCCCGGCTCTATCAAGTGGTGTGAGATGTAAAGGTCATCGCGTCCTAAGGCGAACGGGTTGATAATAACTAAGAGACCATACATGGACAAAGGACGAGGAGCTATTCACAATTGAAACAGTCTTGGCTGATTTTGTGAACTTCTAACCCGGCAGCTTCGGCCACCAAAGTCACCAGATTCGCGATGCGCATCGAATTGGATCTGCACCTTTGATTGGCGTTCTCGAGACTGCTCTCGCAGCGGGGGCAACCGACAGCGAGAATCCTGGCACCTGTTTCATGTGCCTCCTCGATCCTCAGCTTCGCTACCTCCCTGGCCAGATCCGGCCGGTGAACTGCCAGCATCCCCCCCGCCCCGCAACAGTTAGCCATCCTACCGTGGTTCGCCATCTCTTTGAGCCTCCCACCTGAGATGGAGGCAAGAATCCGTCGGGGCGCCTCTAGCTCCTCGCAATACCTGGCCAGGGCACATGGATCGTGGTAGGTAATCGTCTCGGAGAGTGCACGGGTAACCCGGACATTACCAGAGGCAATCCAATTATCCAAGAAGCTCGTGATGTGCCTGACATGAACGCCCCCCAAGTCTCCTCCGAAACGCGCGTTTCGGGTGAGCAGCATCCGGTAGCAATCTCCATCGAGAACGACCACGGTCTTTGCCCCAGAATCGCGAATTGCTTGCGCAATCCGGACTGAGGACATCCGTGCCCCCTCCCGGTCCCCCAGCTGGTAAAAGGGCCATCCGCAGCAGGGCTCCTCGGGAATCACCTGAAACGGTAATGAGGCCATATTAAAGAGCATTCCGGCTGCCACGAGCGCCGTCTGCGACTCCCGCACGGCGCAACCTCCAAAGAGAAGCACCTCGGCCCCAGGGTGGATCTTCACATCGGCCTCTCTGAGGATCCGCGTAGGCTCTTTCCCTGCGCCCCGCGCTGAACGAAGATTATTCAGAAAAAAAGCCACTCCTTCCGGCGCCAATCCCCTTTCGAAGAGCCTGGCGCGGGCATCCAGGATAAGCTCCTCGTGGTCGTACCGGCCCACACACCACGCCTGTATGAGCCCGTCGTTGAGAGTTGTGTACATAATGTCGGCAACTGTATCGTCCCACTCAAGGAGACCCCGATCCAACGCGAACAGAATCGCCCCTCGCCCTCGCGGGGTATAGGACTCCCGCCTCACTATGCTACCCACGCGGTCCGCCACCTGGCACATGGGGCAGAACCTGCATGCCCAGATGGTCTCCTCTCTTTCCTTTTCGCTGAGAAACATGACTCCTAACCTCTGTTTTCTCCCTCTATATCTTTTTGGGAAATCACTTTTCAGTGTCAGGCCCACCTCACCGTCTTGCGAAGCCCAGTTTCCCCGGATTCATGATCCCCTGTGGATCTAGCAGATCCTTTACCCCTTGGAGCACGGTCCAGGCTGGGCCGTAAAGCTCGGGCATCAGCCAGCCCAGTTTGAATCCAATGCCGTGATGATCGTTTAGCACCCCCCCATGGCGAATGGAGGCCCTTGCCGCAGCGCTCCATACGCTGGTGTGAAGCTGAAGGGCTTCGTGGGGGTCCTGAGGTGGCTTGTCGATGATGAACCTATCGTATACCATCACCCCCCATGGAAACCAATGAGAAAAGTGGGCGATATAAGTTGCACCCCACTCCCGGAACCCATCTTCGATCACCCGCTTCTTGGCTACATAGATATCGTATATGCGCTCGTAGGTGGCTGTGGTCTCTACCGTGCCGAACATCTGGGGCAGCATGAGGTTTAAAGGCGGGAAGTAGAAGTCATACCGGTGCTTCCACCAGTGCTCCCCTAGTTCCGGCCCTAGATCCTTTGCGTCCAGCCCTATGCAGATCTCATGAATCATCTCAAGTTCTAAGTCCACAGCCCGCCGGCTACCGTCGGATCCGACGACCATGTAGGAACCCTGCACATCTAGACCCAACACTCTCTTGACAATCCTCTGGGTGGAATTCTCATCGTACAGCCGGATGGTGCATGGCCTGAGTCTGTGAGTCATCATGCGCCTCCCTGCCTCAAGGCCTTTGCGGATGTCGTCGAAGAGATATGCCCTCCAGCGGCGCTCTTCGGGCAATGGATCCAGCCGCATCGTCACCTCTGTGATGATCCCTAGGGTACCCTCCGAACCAACGAAGAGCTGCAGGAGGCCAGGACCGCAGGCGTGGTTGGGCACGGGAAGGGTGCGGATGATCTTTCCCGATGGCAGGACCACCTCCAAGTTTAGCACCATGTCCTCAGCCTTTCCATACTTGGTGGAGAGCGTCCCTGAGCCGCGCGCCGCTATGTACCCTCCCAGGGTCGCCCCGTACTGGGAGGCGGGGTAGTGGGCTAGGGTTAGCCCTTTCTTGTTTACTGCCCACTCAAGTTCCTGGCCGTTCACCCCTGCCTCTGCCACGACCGTGAGGGACTGCTCGTCGATGCGCAGGATTCGGTTCATCTTTTTCATATCGACCACGATTCCCCCATACAGGGGAACCCCACCGCCCTGAGTTCCGGTACCCCCACCATACGGGATGACCGGAATGCGGTGACGGCTGGCCGTCTTTAAAATTCTGGACACCTCCTCGGTAGACTCGGGGAACACAACCCAGTCAGGAAGGGTTGGTCGCAATCCCCTATCCATCCAGATCTGAGGCACTAGGTAGTAATCCAGACTGTAAACCAGCCTCTCAGCCTCTTGGACCGTCACGTCCTCTGGTCCAACAATATCAATCAGTTCGTTTTTTATGAGGTCATAGAGAAGGTTATCTGGCATAGAACCCACCCCGCCGGTAGCCTGTACCGGCTTCATTTTCTTGAAAAGTTGTCCACCGCTACCGCGGCCACGATGATCAAACCGATCACTACTTGTTGCCACTCGTAACCCACCCCGATAATGTTCAATCCGTTGAAAAGCGCACCGATAAGAATGACGCCTAGGATGGTCCCCCCAATGGTCCCTACTCCCCCTCCCAGCCGGGTCCCACCCACAACCACCGCAGCGATAACGTATAAATTGGTGTCATGCATAAGAGCGGGCTGCGCCGAAACCACGCGAGCCATAAGGACTATGCCTCCCATGGCCGCTAAGAGACCTTGCGCCGTATAGGTTATGGTTATGATCCGCTCGTTTCGCAGCCCCGCCAGCTTGGCAGCGTTTGGGTTGCCTCCAACCGCATAGCAGTTGAGACCGAACTCCGTGCGAGATAGTACTAGATGTCCGATAACTGTCACTACAAAAGCTATCACGACGGGAAACGGGATCCCCGCCACGAAACCTACACCGATGAAGTTGAAGGTCGTTGGCAGTCCTATGATAACGTCTCCACCAGTCATGATAAGAGCGATGCCGCGGGCTATGACCATCATACCTAGTGTGGTCACCAGGGCGTTCACCTTCAGTTTGGAAATGCTCAATCCGTTGACAAGCCCGGCTAAGGTCCCCGCAGCCAGCCCTGCCATGATCCCCAAGGTTACACTACCGGTAGCCAACATGACGATGGCGGTGAGGCAGCCGCTCATCACCCCCACAGATCCCACCGATAGGTCAAAGCCCCCCGTGATCATGCAGAAGGTCATCCCCACGGCTATGATCTGGTCTATGGAGATCTGCCTGGCTATGTTAATAAGGTTAGCAAAGGTGAGAAAGCGGGGCTCCACAATACCCATCCCCAGAAACACGGCTACCAGGGCGAGGAGGAGGAACGACT
This sequence comes from bacterium, assembly GCA_037481695.1. Lineage (NCBI taxonomy): Bacteria > bacterium. The sequence continues at coordinate 4,983 of JBBFLE010000030.1, forward strand.
TCGCTATGTTGCCCATTAGGTAACGGCTTACAACCGTTGACATTACGTTTTTCACATCTCCAGTCGTCTCTGTTATAGCCCCATCGCGCATTGCAGAATGTCCTCCTCCCTGAACTGGCAACGCTCAAACCAGCCGGCAACGCGCCCTTGATGCAGGACCATGATCCGGTCACACATACCTATCAGTTCCGGCAGATCGGATGAAACCATTATGATACCATTGCCAGTTTTTACGAATTCGCCCAGGATGCGGTGAATCTCGGCCTTAGTCTCCACATCGACTCCGCGGGTAGGTTCGTCAAGTAGCAAAATTCTTGGCTTCGCTCCCAAAAGCCTGCCAAGGATCACCTTCTGCTGGTTCCCACCAGAAAGCTGGCTCAGGCGCTGCTGAAAGGGGTCATAAGTCACCACTTTGAAGGAATTCACAAGACTTCCAACCTTCCTGCGCACGGCCTCTCTAATTAGCCAACCCCCTCGAGAAAGGTCCCTCAAACTCATCAGGACTAGGTTGCTTCCCACCGCCATCTCGGGGAATATCCCTTCATCGGCCCGGCTCTCGGACAGCATGGCAAAGCCGTGCTTGATGGCCTGGGAGGAACTCGAGACGCGGATATCTTTTCCATCCAAAACAAAGACCCCTGACTGTACAGGCTGAAGCCCGAAGAGGCTCCGGAGAAGCTCAGTGCGCCCGGACCCTATGAGACCGGCAACCCCCAAAATCTCCCCTCGATGAAGGTCGAAAGAAATCCCCTCGAGGCCCTTGGCTGTCAGGTGCCTTACGGAGAGAAGAATTCCCCCTATCTCAACGGCCTTCTTAGGATATAGTTCCTTGACCTCGCGCCCCACGATGAGGGTTATGATCTCCTTAGGTGTGAGCCGTTCCCTGGACAGTGTGCCCACCCTCTCTCCGTTGCGAAGTACTGTCACCCTATCGGCAATCCGCAGCACCTCATTTAGGCGGTGCGATATGAAAACTACGCACATCCCTGCCTTCTTCAGCCGATCTAGCACATCAAAAAGGTAGTCGATCTCCTTATTCGTTAGGGACGAGGTGGGTTCATCTAGTATGAGTACCCTTCCCTTCGTAGCAACCTCCCGGGCAATTTCCACCAATTGTCTCTTCCCCACGGGAAGTTGCTCCACTCTCGCCCTCGGGTCTATTTCCAACCTCCACTCCTCCAACAGCCCCCTTGCCTCGCGTGCCAAAGCCTTCCGGTTCACTGAGCGGAGTCCTGCCTCCGAGAAGCGGTGCATATAGAGGTTTTCTGCGACGGACAGGGCAGGGAACAGGCTTAGCTCCTGATACACAATCCGGATGCCCATATCATGGGCTTGCTTTGGATCCCTCAGGTGCAGGGCCTCTCCCTCCAGCAGGATGGATCCTGAGTCGGGCGGGTACACTCCCGCTAGGATCTTCATCAGAGTGCTCTTACCCGCGCCGTTTTCCCCTACCAGGCCATGGATCTCGAATGGATGCAGTTCTAAGTCCACGTCCTTGAGGGCATGCACTCCCCCGAAGCTTTTGGATATGGATTTGGCAATTAGCACTTCAAAAGACTCCCAATAATTCCCCTCAAACACCTTTCCCTGGTGGTCTCCCTCCCAACTTCTTCGTCGAGGGCAGTTCGTTTCTCTATCTTTCTAGCACCACCACTCACCCTTCTGTCAGAGTGAGAGCACAGCCCCACCTTAGCAAACTCCAAGGAAAGGAACTAATTGAGATCAACACATTGTCTATCTTTTCTCACTTTTGCGGTGTGAAAGTAGCCGGATTGTCCACCGTGCCGCCAAAGACCGGATCCTTAACCGTGAGAACATTCTCTTTCGTGACCGGTATGGGCGGAACCTTAATGTCCTTATCAACTTTCTCCCCCTGAATCACCTTTATGAGCATGTCTAGTGCCGTACTTATCATGGCAGCCTGGCTCTTGAGGGCCGTGTAATGCATCTTGCCCTCGTAGATGGCCTGCATGCCCATGGGGAGGCCGGAGTTGCCTACGAAGATGATGTCTTTGGCACGGCCCGCGCTCTCCGCAGCCCTCAACGCCCCTAGGGTTAGATCATCGTTGCTTCCAACGAAGGCGTCGATCTTTGGAAAGCGTACCAGGGCATCTTCAGCATTGCGGAGCCCCTCAGCCATGGTGTCCACCTTACTCTTGTAGACCTCCAAGATTTCAATATGGGGATACTTCTTCAGTTCATTCTGGAAGCCCTCAAACTGTATGGCAGGGTATGAAGCCCCTACGGGGCCGAAGAGATACACTAGCTTGCCACCGTTGGGTAGCCGTGATGCTATGAATTCCGCCTGTTTTATCCCGAACATTGTCTCGTCCGCCACTACGGAGGCTGCGAATTTGTCCGTCTCTACCGCCCTGGCAAAGTCAATGGTGGGAATTTTGGCAGCCCATGCAGCTTCAAAAGCCTGGACAGAACCTGTGCCGTGGACCGGTCCTATGATCAGGCCGTCCACCTTGCGCTGGATCAGGTCTTCCACGTCTTTAAGCTGTTTGGACACATCTCCCTGGGCCCATAGCACGATTAGCTTCACCCCCTTAGCCTTCGCAGCCTGTTCCAAAAACTTGCCCACGTTGGCCCACCACATGTTGTCTTTGGAGATGAGGCTCGCCCCGATCGTCATGTCCTTGGGGTCCTTCTTCTGCGCAAGGCCCAGCCCAGGTAGGGCGAGCATCAATGCCACCGAAAAAATCAACGCTTTCCTCATCGCTATTCCCCTCCTTTGTTGGGATCGATCTTCCTGGGATCACATGACCCGGTTGACAAACTCACGGTTCTTGACCTCTACATGGACCTTCTCGAACTCCCTTAGGGCCCGCACTAGGTGGCCTGAGAACCGCTTGAACGACTCCAATCCTTTCTCCTTGGTGGCTCTAAACGGGTTGCCTATGAGGCCCGTGTCCGAGAACTCTCGGTGTTCCATCGGAAAAATGAAGTATGTGTATCCCTCAAACTCTACGGTGGGGGTGCCGTCTTTTTTGAGAAACTCAGGGGGAAGAAAGGCCGGAGTCTTGGTCCTCTCGCTCTTGACGGCCCGCTCCATGCGCACCAGCCGTTCGTCGTAGGCAAGAACCTGAGAAGTCTCCAGCTCACCGGCGTGCCATCCTGGCGTCTCCTCGGGAGGGCCTTCCAGAACATCCCCCACGAGACCCATGTAATTCTCTGCATACGGTTTGTACACACCGATCCATGCCCCTGTGTCATATTTCAAGGCTCTAATAAGAGGGTCGATAATTTTCATATTGGAGGCGTGTCCGTTGATAAAAAGTATCTTGTTGAATCCGTGGTGAATAAGAGAGCGAGCAACGTCATAGAGCATGTTCAAGAATGTCGACGCCCGAACTGTTATTGTGCCAAGACCCTGCCCTGGAGGACCCAGATGATGAGGACTGTAGCCAATCCAAATCTCGGGTGTGTAAAGGACCTTGGCCTCCTCAGCAGCTCGACGGGTGATCTCCACTACCCCGATGGTGTCAGTAAGCAACGGGCAGTGGTAAGAGTGCTGCTCCAAACTGGCCACAGGGACCATTACGATGTCCTTATATCTGAGATACTCTTGGATGTCCGGGTAGGTGAGATAGCCCATGTTGAAAGTGTGAAAATCCAGGCTCATGTCAACCTCCTTCCTTTTCTATTGGATATCCCTATGTTCACTCGAGGGCACGGCGGGTGAACTCCCTCTCGCGCACCTCCCATTTCACCTTCTCGAATTCCCTGAGGGCGCGAACCAGGTGATCTGCGAACCGCTCGTACGCCTCCAGCCCCTTCTCCCTCGTTCCGCGAAGCGGGTTGCCGATGAGCCCGGTGTCCGAGAACTCCCGATGTTCCATGGGGAATACGAAGTAATGGTACCCCTCGAACTCCACGTCCGGCGCACCGTCCTTCTTCATGAAGGAGTCGGGCAAGTAGCCCGGCGTCTTGGTCCTCTCGCTCTTGACGGCCCGCTCCATGCGCACCAGCCGCTCGTCGTGGGCCAGGATCATGGACGTTTCATACTCTCCCGCATGCCAACCCGGGGTCTCTTCGGGCGGGCCATCCAGCAGGTCCTCCACAAGGCCCATGTATCTCTCCACATAGAGCATAGAGACCCCTATCCATGCCCCTGTGTCGTACTTGATAGCCCTGATGACCGGATCGATGACCTTCATGTTGGAGCCGTGGTCGTTCACGATAAGGATCTTGTTGAACCCGTGGTGGATGAGGGACCGGCAGACATCATAAATGATCGACTGAAAGGTCGAGGCGCGCACCGTTATTGTCCCCAGACCCAGGCCCGGAGGGCCCATGTGATGAGGGCTATAACCCAGCCAGACCTCCGGCGTGTAAAGAACCTTGGCCTTTTCACCGGCCCGTCGGGCGATCTCCATGCCGCCGATGGTGTCCGTGAGAAGCGGTAGGTGATAGGAGTGCTGTTCCAAGCTCCCCACCGGGACCATGACGATGTCCTTGTGGCGGAGGTACTCCTGGATCTCAAGATAAGTAAGGTGACCCATGTTGTAAGTAGGAAGGCTCAGGTTCATGGCTCTGCTCAAAGAGTCAGCGTCTTCCTGCGGCGGACAGGAACTCCGTGACCATCCGCTGAGCAAATGGCTCCTCGTTCACGTGTGCGTCAACCTCTATTATAGGGATGTCTGGCCGTAGCTCCCTTCTTATTGCATCGAACAAGGCTCGATCTCCTTCTGGGTCATATGTACTGCCACCAGGCAACCCCGAAAAACTCATCCCTCTCAGGGGCAAAACCACCCTCACTGGCCCTATTGCCCCATTGAGCTTCCGCGCTAGCGTCTCTCCCACTTTCGCCATCTCTTCCACTGACGGCCGGACGAGGGTGAAGTAAGGGTTGTGATAGTACATCTTTCGGCCGCGCCACATCTCTGGGATTGCGTTCATGGGCCCTTGCGCAAAGAAGTCCACGCAGCCCGTCGAGACTACCTGCGGCACCCCTATCTGGGCAGCGGCCTCCAATCGGTGAGGGCCAGCATCGTGATATCCCCCGACCAGATGGTCGGTGATCTCGTTGGTACACAGATCAACAACTCCTAAAAAGAACCCACGTCGGATCATGTCCTCCATCACCTGCCCGCCCACTCCGCTGGAATGAAAAACAACGGGTTGATATCCCGCGGCCTTGAGACCTGCCGAAATGGTGCGCATCGCCTTTTCTGTGGTCCCCAGTGTGGTGACCGCCACCAGGTTTCGACTCTCGGCCTCCATGGGCCTGTACCCCTTGACCATGCCGACGATAGCGGCCGACGCGTTGTCGAAAACTGTGCGGCTGATATCGTTGACACCGGCGATGTCGACGAGCGAATGCATTACCATGATGTCCCTTATTCCCACGAAGGGTTTGAAAGGGCGCAAACCGCTGGCCAAGGGCGTGATTATGATCTTGGGGAAACCCGGGGGGAGAAGCTGCATGGCTGCGGCCGCCATAACGCCTCCTTCCGCCCCTCCCAAGGATATGGCTCCGTGAATGCGGCCCTCGCCGTATAGTTTTGCCGTCAAGACCTGGACGCCCTTGAGCATTTCCTCTATGGCTAGGCCTCGCACCCCTTTCTTTCTCAGAGTCTCAAGACTTGTGTCTGCAGCTTGCGCTGTGTGCGCTGCCGGGATGTCTGGGGTGATTCCCCTAGGCTCGCCCATAATGCCTGCATCCATGACCAAAGTATTGAGCCCCGCCTCCTCAATACGCGCCTTGATGTAACGCACCTCTTCGCTCTTGGTATCGAGGGTGGCCAGAATGAGAACCGTCCTTTTTGTAGGAGAGACTTCCACGATCGCTATCCGAGACTAATCGAAGGTATTGCCACAAATATTTCATATCGTCTCAAATTTGTCAAGTCAATTTTTAATCAGATGCAAAATATCTCATGTTGTCCCAGAATCACCCTGCTTACCAGCGAAACCAGGGGCTCGGGAGATGCTGATGTTGAGTGCTTCCGTTTTTCTTGCAGAATTTTGCAGCTTAGCTTATTTTATTTCATAGTGTGTTCTGCTGACTGCTAGGAGCTATGCCATGTATCCGTTTGAACGGAGGGAGAAAATCCTCGAGAGGCTAAGGGTTTCCGGGAGAATCACCATCGGCAATCACGCGCGACTACTTGGGGTATCAATCTCTACTCTCCACCGTGACTTGAAGGAATTGGAGAAGGAAGGAATCATCCGGAAGGTCCGCGGGGGAGCCGTACTGGCGGAGTCTGGAAGGATCGACACCCATTTCGACATTCGCATGAAAAGCAGAGTGGAACAGAAGGAGGAGATAGCGCGCAAGGCCGCGGCTATCATCCGGGACGATTCGTCCATCTTCTTGGACCACTCTAGCACTACAGTCTTTCTGGCTCGCGAAATATCGAAACGAACTTACAGAAATCTTATTGTACTCACCAATTCTCTGGTAACCCCCACTGAGTTGATGGAAAAGAAAGGAGTGCAGGTGCTCCTGACGGGTGGCGCTGTGGAAGCTGAGTTCAAGGCCTTGTCCGGGAGATGGGTCGTGGATGCCTTCCAGAGGATAAACCTGCACCAAATTTTCGTCTCGGTAGGGGCTATCTCTCCGGAGCAGGGACTTATGACGCAGGTCCCTTTTATCCACGAGCTTCTCCCCGCCCTCTTTGAAGGCATGAGGGAGATTAACGTGCTGGTGGACAGCTCAAAATTCCACAAGATCGGTATTTTCCAGTTAGCGCCACTAAGGCCGGGAATGACCATTTTTACGGACAGGGAGCTACCATGGGAGACGAAGGCCCAACTCGAGAAAAAAGGGGTAAAAGTAATCCTTTGAATCCCGTCGTCCTCTTCGCGCTCCTCATGGGCCTACTCCTGGGCGTAGTATTTTTGAGTATCCCACCGGCTTTGAGCGAGTTAAAGGCTATCTACCGGGCTTCCTACACTGAAATCTCGGTGCTGGTCAGCTCATTGCTCTGGTCTCACGCAGCAGTTCAGATCCCTGCTGGGATGATCGCAGACAGATGGGGTATACGAAGGACCCTGCTCATGAGTCTCATGTGCATAGGGGTGGGAAACGCGATCCCGGGCTTTTTGCCTGAGTTGGGTTTAGCCATAGTGGGGCGGGCCATATCGGGTGTCGGAACTGGCCTGAGCTTCGTGACCGTTATGAAAATGATTGCCCTTCACGCGCCGGGTGGACGCACGGGAAGCTATCAGGCGTTTTTTGCGGGTTTCTTCTCCTTAGGCAGCATTTTGGCATACCTTGCCATCCCTACCTTAATCCGCTATGCCTGGAATTGCTCGTATCTGGTCCCTGCGCTGTGGAGCGTCCCCCTTGCGGCATACTTGATGAGACTGCCCTTGAAGGCTTCCGCGCCGAGTTCGCCACCATCTGTCCCCCTTGGACACGTCCTCCGGATCCCACTGGGTTGGATCTTGGGGGTTTATCATGCCATCTCATACGGCTCAATGCTAAGTTTAGGAAACTGGATACCTTCACTGCTGGCGGAAGTCTCGGGAGACACAGCAACGCAGCTCGCCTGGGGCGGGGCATTGGTCATGCTTGTGAGCGGTCTGGGACGTCTTTCTGGTGGCTTCGTGTTGCTCAGGTGCTCGCCGTTGCTCATCGCCAATGCGTCTATGGCAATAATCAGCGTACTCTTTCTCTGTCTTTTTCTCATCCCGATCCATATGCCCGTCCTGATCCTCGCCCTATCCGCAGCATGGTTCTCTTCCATCAATTTTGGTGCCTTTTTTCACCTGGCCTCTCACGCCGCTCTCCCCCAGTCATTAGGCACTTTCTTCGGCTTTATCAATTTTCTGGCCAACCTCGGCACCATCCTATTTACCCTCATGTTCGGGTGGGTCAAGGATGCGACAGGCTCCTTCTCATGGGGGTTTGGGCTCATGGCTTGCCTGAGCTTTCTCTCCTTTCTATTAGGACATGGGCCACTGGAAAGGCACTCTTCGGAACCTCCTCGAGCCTTCAGCGCATCATGAACGTATCCCTCAATCGGATAAGTTATGAGCGCAGCACCTGCCGAAATCCCTCTCCCAAAAGAAGTAAGTTTGAGACTAAGTTCTCAAAGGACCAGCTTTTAAGGAGCATGTTAATTGACACCCCCTGGGAGCATCTTAATTGAACCCTTTAGACGATGGAGAGGGGGTGATTTGTGAGCCTCTTCACCGGCAAGCGTGCTATGAAATCTCCGATGATGTCTATATCCCGGACCCAATTCCGAAATGTCCGACCTCGATGCTTCTCATGTCGATTCCGCCAGACTTTCACTTTTCAGGGATACGGCCATCTCTTTCGCGGATATTTACGAATCCTAGGTATGGCTGGAGCGGGTGCTCAAGTTCCAAACCTCTCATTAGTCAGCGGTTCAGCTTTGAATTTGTGGTAATGATGTCCCACGGATAGCGCAAGAGAAAAGCTGACCGCTTGAAAGGGCACAGCTCAGGAAAATCGGCCCTGCCCTTTGGCGCAGATGACCTGAGGTTGCTTTTGTAGGCTATTTTTTCTCTTTTACAAGGATACTGGTCACATCCTGAATTTCAAGGCCTACATGGGGGCGCTGCACTTTGATCCAGAGCTTCGAGGCTTGCAGGTCTTTAGCTCCGTCGAAGATGAAATAGGCTTCCCACAAATCGCGTTTCTCTTTTCCCGACAATTTCCTGGGCTTACCGCTGGTGCCGGAAGCATTGGGCATGGAGTATTCTTGGGCCATATTCTTGTAGAAGGATGTGACCTTTTGAAAGGAGTCAGCGGTGGTATAGATAGTCGCCTTGGCATCTTTCTCTTTGGCTTGCTGCAACATCTCGTTTGCAGATTTTGTGGCCTTCTCGTCCAACTTGGCGCCAGGATATAACTTGAATTCCGAGGCATTGGTGGCCGAAGAAAAAAATAGTCCAAGGAAAAAAACTATGATTGGCATTGCCTTCTTCATTATTTTCCCTCCCTGGTATTTGTCTTGCCGCTTCAATATGCCGTTTGTAGCCTCATCCTCTCAGGGATCATTCATACCCTGTGCCACTTGAAGGGGTTTGTGATGTTGCAAGAGGAAAATCCCCTCTGACCAACCAGAGGAGGGACCATGATGTACAAGAGGCTGAAAGTGGAAGTTCTAAGTGGAGCTGATGGGGATCGAACCCACGACCTCGTGAATGCCATTCACGCGCTCTCCCAGCTGAGCTACAGCCCCACGGATAAACGGTATTATAGTTGTGTTCAAAAGGGGCAGTCAAGCTCCCCTTCCCGGATCCTGTTTGCCAAGTGTTCAACTGCCTTACCTGGAAAGCACGATCCTCGCCCTTTGGAGACTTTGCCAATCGAGACCACCCCATACAATCACAAGCTCTCCCATGGCTTTCCAAGCCAAGGGGTGTCAAAAAGTCATCGTAGCCTGCAAAGGCTCGAGAATTAAAAGAAGCCTCCATGATGCCGCTTTTTGGCTTGGGCAGCACCCCAGGAGGGGGCTGCCCAAGAAAGCATTGGAGCCCTGGGATGGTGCAGAACCGTTGAAGCCTGCATTTCTAACCACTAGTCAACAATGCAAGCTAGCCCCACAAGCTCTTTATTTACCCTGTGCATCCTTGAGTTGCTTGAAACGGGTCTTGATCCTCTCCAATTTCTCCTGATTGGTGAACAGATCGTACGCTGTAAGAGCTACCACCTTGGCGGCCATTACTGCGCCCTTCCAGCCCTCCTCTGAGCCCGCCGCCTCCCTGAAAGCATCTGAGTGGAGCGCGGTTCCCATGGGTGCCACCTTGAACCAGACGTTCACAGTAGGAAAGGAGTAGCCCACATTTCCAAGGTCTGAAGAAGCAAACTCGGAGAACTCTAGAATCTGGTCCTTGGGAATCCCGATCTTCTGCATCTGGGCCAAGACCGTTTCCACGAACTCTGGGACCACTACTGGAGCATTCAGGGAAGTCCTTGGCTCTTTGAATTCCAGTTTGGCCCCAGTGGCCAGCTCCCCGGCTTTGGCACAGTTGACCACCCTCGCATAAACCTGTTCCATATTGGCGGTGTCCAGAGCCCTGACCGCGAATTCAGCCTCGGCCAGCTCCGGCACTATGTTTACTGCATCGCCCCCCTTCTTTACTATTCCGTGGATCCGAACGTCCTGTGTTACATGCTCCCTTAGCATATCCGTTGCATTGAAGGTCAGTAACACCGCATCCAGGGCGCTTATTCCCTTGTGAGGCGCCGCAGCAGCATGGGATGCCTTGCCTTTGAAGGTGAAAAGGGCTCTTTTCATGGCCAGCAGTCTTTGATCCACGCTCCACCTGTCCGCCCCGTGAGTTATGAGAACCGCATCTGTCCCCTGGAAATGACCCCCCTCCAATAAAGCTATTTTTCCGCCTCCCAAGGATCCCCTCTCCTCGTCGGGGGTACCTATGACCATCAGCTTTCCCGGCAACTCCTTCATCTGTTTGGCTAGGCCTGCAGCAGCCAGCAAACCAGACCCAGCGATAAGGTTGTGACCGCAGGCATGGCCGTTTTTAAGCGCATCATACTCCAACATTATTGTAATGGTTGGGCCAGGACCCTTCCCCATGATCTCTGCCTTGAAGGCTGTCTTGGCGACTCCTTCTTCCACGAGGTCTGCTGGAACCGAAAGATCCCCTGTCACCTTGAATCCAAGTTTTGTAAGCTCTTCCTTCAGAAGTGCCGAACTCTTAAATTCCTGCCTGCCCAACTCCTTGAACTCGAAGATTTTGTCTGAAACCGCTTTGCAACCAGAAGAAGCTTCATCTATTGCCTCAAGAAGTCTCTTGGTATCGGCCAAGGCCGTGCCAAAGAGGACAAGCTCGACGCAAACAAGAAGAGCCAACCCAACCCCTGCCAATCCAACCAGTTTATTCTTCCTCATCTTTCAGCCCTCCCATGCAAGTAGATTCACAAATAACCGCAGAGGGAACACCATCTAATACAGGACTTTACAAGTTATTTCCGTTTCTGAAGGAAAAACGTAGTCAAATCGGTAAGTTAATCGTAGTTTTTCTGTA
>JBBFLE010000031.1 GCA_037481695.1 bacterium
ACAGAAAAACTACGATTAACTTACCGATTTGACTACGTTTTTCCTTCAGAAACGGAAATAACTTGTAAAGTCCTGTTAGAGATGTAGGAAGCTTAGCCTATGGGTGGACTATCCAGGCTTTGGGACAGACTCCCCAAGCCTCCTTGTCACATTTCAAGATTTTCTGTGCTAAAACTGCTACTGGCCTCTTTTTGTGGTCTGTTTGTTGGGAAAAAAGTCATGGGCCTGACAATTCCCGGCACAATTTTGCCCATCCTGGGATCCATGGGGATGGACACACACACGAGCCCACTATTCAATCCCTGGGGTAGGCTCAGACCTCCCCGGGCCCATCCATGAGGCTGTCATGGGAAGGATCCTTTTTCATGGCCTTGAAACGCTCCAGGGTGTCACCAACGGTGCGCCTTAGATGTTCTATCCTTCTTAGGGCATGGCGGGACAGGGGTTTTCCCGAGAGATCCTTTGCCAGGCAAAGAACACCCAGCTTGGTTTCGTCCCTGCCCAGAGGCAGGGAAATGAACATGGACCTGGAGGGATCGAAACGGTGGGAGATCTCCTTTCCGTGCCTGGCTTCCCATAGGCAAACCTGCCTGTGGGTCAAAGGATCTCTTCCGTCAAAGACCTTCATCTCAACATAGTCCATGCCCAGATGCTCTGCTGCTCCCAAAACCCGCTCCCACATCTCCTCCATGGTTTTGGAACCATAGATCTGCACTTGCCTGGCCAGAAAGGTCCTCCGGTCTTTCTTGAATCCCATTTCATCGGACAGGTCTTCAAACCAACCCAGGAACTTCTCTGCGGCAAGATACTCCAGGTAACCCAGCTTCCGAATTGCCAGAATAGCCGTGAGGCCCAAAAGAAGCAGGAGCACCCCGGCACGGAAATCCCTGATATACACCAGACTCAGGGAAAGGGCTCCCAGGCATAGGCTGGCCCCGTACATCAAGAGAACCGCTCTTTTCTGATTCATTCCCATGGCCAGCAGGCGGTGGTGAATATGCTCCCGGTCAGGCCTGAAGATCTCTGTTCCCAGAATGAACCTGCGAATTGTTGCCCAAAGTGCGTCCATGAGAGGCACCCCCAGGGCCACAACAGGGATCAAAAGAGCCGTGGCGGTCTGGCTCTTGAGGGATCCCAGCACGCTCATGCCTGCGATGATATATCCCAGGAAGTAACTTCCAGAATCTCCCATGAATACCGATGCAGGGTTAAAGTTATACCTTAGAAAACCAAGGCAGGCTCCGGCCACAGCCGCAAACCCCAAAGCCTCCACCATCCTGTCCGAGATGAGGCACAAGACCCCCATTATTGAACAGGCAAAGAAACTCACTCCGGCTGCCAGGCCGTCCAAACCATCTATGAGATTGATGGCGTTCATGAGAAGCACAAACCAAAGCAATGTTGCAGGCAGAGAAAAAACCCCAAAGGACCATTCAGTCCCCCATGGGAAAAGAAGCCCTTGGATCCTGACCCCTCCTGCATAGGCCACCACGGCGGCCGCAACCTGCGCCATCAGCTTTAACTTGGGGGAAAGCCTCCTTACATCATCCAAGAGGCCCAAACCAAAGGCCAGGGTGGCCCCAAGCCACAGGCAAAGCCTTGGTGTGTCCCATGGCAGGAGTTTCCCAAGAGCCGTGCCGTAAAGGAAAACGGTAGAGATGGAGATCCCTACTCCCAGGAAGATGGCTACCCCTCCCAGCCTGGGCACTGGCTCTTTGTGTACCTTTCGCTCAGAAGGCCTATCCAGTATCCCCACACCCTTGGCCAGGCTGGCCATGATCGGAGTCAATACGAGCACCACCAGGGCAGCTACAAGAAAGGCGCAGGCAATACTTATCATTGGCAGCTCCCCTCCATCGCGAAATGTGCTCTCGCGGTAGGTGTATCGGCTTTCACTCTTGTGGAAAAACTGGCGGTATCAACTGGATTCATCATAGGCCAATCCAAGGAAGTCACTTCAGAGAAAAAAGAGACCCCATCCTTCTGCCAAAGAAAAGCCTGATTCGAGCTATCACGGCCTGATCCCCCGGGCAATAGCCATGCCCTTGGAGCCAGGGCCCAAAACCCATGACATGCCCTTTTGTTTTTGTTCTCAAACCAGGGTGGGTATTAGACTTGGATTTTAGGTGTGTTGGCTCATGAAGCGATTTATTTCCGGATCTTCTAAAACCGGTTCAGGTTATCCACCAGCAGCCAATGATGCAGGCTCAAGGAGCCTGCAAAAGCAGCACAGGGCGGGTTAAAGCAGCACAGAGCACGGAGCACAGAGCTTACAGAAACAGCACAGAGCACAGGGCACAGAGCTACGAGAAGAAAAACCTTAAAACCGGAAAAAACGGCACAGAGGAGGGAACTACAAAAGACCAAGAAAACCTTTGGTAAGCTCCCATGGCTGGCCGGCTAAAGCAGGCGGAAGCTGCGAAGCACCTCGGCCAGTTTCTGGTCCTCTGTCGCAAGCCTTCGCAGGGCGTGGACCAGATCTTGCACCCTACCCTCTTTTTCTATGGCCTCCACCGCCTCTTCCTTGGCCTTGCGGATTATGGTTCTACGATCCCAATATGCAAAACCTATTACCACTGCGGTCAGGGTTGTGAATATGCCCACCAGCATCCAAAGAAAAGCAGTCAATTGCTCGAAACGGCTTCGCACCTCCTCAAAGCGCTTGTCCACCTGTTCGAAGCGCTTGTCAATCTGCTCGAAGCGTTTGTTCATATCTTCACGAAGCTCCTCGAAGCGCTTGTCCACCTGCTGCATGAAGACCTGAAGGGTGGCCTCGAGCCTTATGAGCCTGTCCCTGTCATCCTGAGTAAAACCCCTCTCTTGAGCCCATGCACCCATCACGCCTAGGCACACTAGGCCCAAAATCAGTAACATGGCACCAAAGCATCTCATGGTGTGTGGGACCTCCCTGCTAAACTATACAGCAAGGGACCATGGGCGTCCATCAAAACAAGCACAGGCCCTGTACAAAGAAACACCCAAAACAAAATGCCCATGGGAAATGCTCCCAGGAATTAATTAGTTCTTACCCAAATCCGCTTTGAGCTAAAATGGGTAAAAACTGCCCGCCTTGGAGCCGAATTTACCCAAAAGTGCTTTGAGCGGATTTGGGTAAAAACTTCATAATCCATTGAAAATACATCCCTAATCTAGAGAGGAGAGGCTGTGCACTACGCAACACTGGGCTATTGTAATTCCAGCCACCAGGCCCCAAACGGTTTTTACCCAAAATTGCTTTGAGCTAAAATGGGTAAGAATTGGCCACCTTGGAGCCGAATTTACCCAAAAGTGCTTTGAGCGAATTTGGGTAAAAAGTTTCCTACTGGCCAGACAGAATGACACTTCTGGGGAAATGCACCAGGCAATTCGCATGCTTCTCGATCTGTGCTGAATTTATCCGAATGACTCAGCCAATTCTCTTCAATGCCAGAATCAAGGACTGATCGTAAATTGCCTGGTTTCAGAGACTGTCTCCCTCTTGATCGCATCCCAAGCCCTGAGCCTGAAATACCCCGTCCCTGCCCCGATCAACTTTTTCACTTCTGTCCACTGCACTTTGGTTAGAGTTTTCATGGAATTACGTACAAGATTCGGATCTCTCACCTTATAGGTAAAGCCCTTTATCATTTTGGGATCACTAAAATCATCCAAAGGACTAAACTCCATCCTGAATCCAACATTGCAGTAGGTATCAAACACAAAGGTGGGCGGTGTACCCGCTGGGAGTGAGGCCCCATCGGGAGGAGATATGATCTCGGCCCCACAGGACTCTTCTATTCTGAAGGACCTGACTTCACTCTCCTCAACGCTCTTATCTGCCCTGGTCCCGACAACCTTCCAGAAGATGTCCTGTATGCTTCCATCGTTGTAGCTTGAAACCATGATCTTCTTCCATGTGCCTATGGACGGATTATACACATTCTTTTTTCCTTGGATGTTTGCCTTGGCAATGAGAACTCCCTTGGTTGAAAAATCCGTATTAGAGGTAGAAAAGTAAATGTTTAGTTTCTTGAAAGATTCAAGATTTACCCACTGGAACGGGGGCTGGTATTTGTTGATCAAGGTGCAAGCATCAAAGATGGCCTCGCCTCCAGGGCTACTTAGAACCACTGATTTCTGGTATTCATCCGCTCCCATGTCCACAATAGCTATACCATCATGGTCACCGTCTAGGATTCGATCGTCACCTTCGAAGTCTGTAGCAGGACGACTGGGTGCAGTGTTTAGGCCATCATCAATACAAGGCGAGCCTGGGCGCAGATGATAATCTCCATCCATCCAGACGTCGTCCGAAGGATCGTTTGGTGTTCCATTGTCCTGCCAATGACCGCTTTCGGCAAAAAGTGGATCATCGTTGATGTTAAACTCTACTCCATCCCAGGCATCACCAGCCACGTAGGAATAGTCATTGAAATAGGCATAGGCAAGGCCGGTTCCCTTGCTGACGTAGATGTCTTCCCCTTGTGATTCAGCTTTATTCCCCCATATGATATTGTTATAGCACCTGATAATACCCCCAGGATAGAGTCTTAGGCTTGTTCCTCCTCCTTCGTCAGCTTTGTTTCCGGTCAGGGTATTATTTGTACAGGTGATTGTGCCTCCCGCTATTCCCAAATATGAATTAGACTCAGCATATAAGCCGCCGCCATATTTACCGCTGTTTCCGGCAAAAATGTTGTTTGCTACTAGAACATCACTTGCAACACTTGAATATGAGTAAGAATCCGCCAGCGCACCACCACCGCAATTCAAGGCAAGATTCCCTATGAATCTGTTTCCTCGGATGATTACTGTACCTGCAGACCCTGACACTGAATGAGAATAGGCATGTGCGCCTCCACCATTGTAGGCACGGTTATCTTTGAAGGTGTTTCCTTCAATTATAACAGCGCCCGCTGTTCCCAATTCCGAAGAAGAATCGGCAAAGATCCCTCCACCTGACAAGTTGGCCACGTTTTCCTGAAAGATATTTCCTTGAATAATGACTGTCCCCGCTGTACCTGAATATGAATAAGATTTGGCGTATACACCACCTCCGAAATTACCAGCGCTGTTTCCAGTGATAATATTGTTAGTCAATGTTACATTACCTGAGGAAAATACTATTGCTCCTCCTCCCCATTGTTCAGAACTGTTTCCTTTAATGATATTGTTTGTGAGAGTTATGTCGCTCACCGAGCCTGTAGAATATGCATCAATACCACTACCACTGCGACTGCTGCCGTTTCGAATCATAAAACCATCGACCAGTATATTCCCACCACTGTTATTATGGAGCTCAAGTGCCTTTCCAGTATGGTTTGCATCCAATATTGTGTACTCAGGGTTCCTTACTCTTCTGATGCACCCTGAAGTATAGCCACCTTCCAAAGCAATGCTTTTCCCCTCCTGGGAAGCATAAGTGAAGTTCCCCGTATAAGTCCCCCGGACTACCTTGACGATGTCGTCCTGCCCATTGGACTGGGCTGTAGTTAAAGCGGTTTGTAATTCTGAGGCTGTACTCACACAGAACTCCACCCCCCAAGCATCTCCAGCCACAAACAATTGAGAAAAAACAACACAAACAAGAACCGCCAATATTAGTTTTTTCATGATTCCCCCTTCAGCTATAGGGCACGGGGCCTCAGGGTCATATCTTGCCCGGGCCGGCCCAGAGCTGATATGGGCAAGAAAGGACGAAGCTCAACACCACAGATCTGCTTCCCAGCCAGTTTATACAATAGAGCCTATCTCTCCAACTAGGGATCTTTAAAGCCGGCACATCTGTAAAAAACAGCCTTGCAGCATGCACAAGGGGCCGGTTCCACAGAATGACTCCTGGAATCTCCAGCTCTAGGACCAGGCATTTCTTACCCAAATCCGCTTTGAGCTAAAATGGGTAAGAATTGGCCGCCTTGGAGCCGAATTTACCCAAAAGTGCTTTGAGCGGATTTGGGTAAAAACTTCATAATCAATTGAAAATACGTGCCTAATCTACAGAGGAGAGGCTGTACACTACGCAACACTGGGCTATTGTAATTCCGGCCGCAAGGCCCAAACGGTTTTTACCCAAAATTGCTTTGAGCTAAAATGGGTAAAAACGCCTCTTCTTCTTTTCTCCATGCAGGCCATTATTTCAGTGCCTCACGAGGTTATACACGGTCTTGCGGGAGATCCCGAGTCTTTCTGCTATCTCCTCTCTTTTGTAGCCTCGCGCAATGAGTTGCTCGATCACATGACGCCACGCGGCCCTTGTCTCTGGCTTTCGACTGAGTCCCTCGCGCTTCATGGAAACTATCCTATCCTCCCAAAGCTCGCACTGGTCGAGTGCTGTGGATGGGCTGTCTCGATCCCCAGATCTTTCCCGAAGCCAGGACCAGAGGGCCGGAACCTTACTTGCCATACGGGTTAGGAAGTTTTCCACTGCTTTTTTGTCCTCGCCAGAAGCCCTCATCTCTATGCCCATTCCTTGTGTTAAAAGCGCTTGATAACGCTCCCTGGCTTGCTGGAGGTTGGGGGAAAGCAGCCCCAGTACAAAATCAGGCACTACGAAGCTTTCTTGGCGGGGTCTCCGCTCGTACAGACGACAGGAAGACCAACGGTAAAGACCCGGACTCTGGGCCAGACCTGCCTTAACAGGATTTAGGTGGATATAAAGGGAGGCTGCAACCACATAGGCCTCGTCTAGGCAAACTGCCTGACGGTATGGCCCTGCGAAAAGGTGCCCTTTTCTTTCATATTTCTGATTGAACCTCATGGCATATCGGGCGAAAAGGTCTCTCATGGCATCATACAAGTTGGCGGTCTTGAAGCTACACAGGAGATGAACGTGATTAGGCATCAGGCAAAATGCATAGAAATCCACCGAGTGGCTTCTTGCCAGCTCCTTTAGCATCCAAACCATTGTCAAGTAGTCTGAGTTCTCCAGAAAGAGCGGCTCCTTTCCTGCGGCGTGCTGAGTGATGTGGAACACCATTCCGGCAGCATTCAGCTTCCGGCTGGCGCGGAAGTAGCGTTTCACCTTCCCTTGTTGAATGAGTTCTAAAGGGTCCACTTCGTCTTGAGCCCCCTTTTGAATTTACAGGCCAAGATCAGCAATTTACCCAAAAGTGCTTTGAGCTGAAATGGGTAAAAACCTTCCAAGTATTAAAACAGTATTAAAACATTTTGCCGAATTCGTAACTCACAATCTACAAAATATTAACTCTCCATTACGTAGGTTGAGGAGGTCGAAGACTTTTTGCCCAAAAGTGCCTGAGCTGGCATTAGCAAGGTCTTGTTGTAATAAGAACTGTGGGAGGTTCAGCTAGTTAAGGACCCAAGGGAAGTTAAGGAAACATCTCTAGGAAGACTTCCTCAAAGCAGCCGGAAGCTGCGAAGCACCTCGGCCAGTTTCTGATCCTCCGTGGAAAGCCTTCGAAGAGCATGAATCAGATCTTGGACTCTACCTTCTTTTTCTATAGCCTCCACCGCCTCTTCCTTGGCCTTGCGGATTATGGTTCGGCGATCCCAATAGGCAAAACCTATCACCACTGCAGTCAGGGTTGTAAATATCCCCACCAGCATCCAAAGAAAAGCGGTTAATTGCTCGAAACGGCTTCGTACCTCCTCAAAGCGTTTATCCACCTGCTCGAAGCGTTTATCCACCTGCTCGAAGCGTTTGTTCATATCTTCACGTAGCTCCTCAAAGCGCTTGTCCACTTGCTCAAAGCGCTTGTCCACCTGCTGCATGAAGACCTGGAGAGTCGCCTCGAGCCTTATGAGCCTATCTCTATCCTCCTGAGTGAAACCTCTCTCCTGAGCCCATGCACCCATCACACCTAGTAGTATTAGGCCTAAAATCAATAACATGGCACCAAAGCGTCTCATGGTGTGGGACCTCCCTGCTAAACTATACAGCAAGGGACCGCGGGCGTCCATTATAACAAGCCTTAGCCTTGGGCAAAGAACACCCAAAACAAAACGCCCCTGGGAAAGACTCCTAGGAAATTAAGCAGTTCTTACCCAAATCCTCTTTGAGCGAAAATGGGTAAAAACCTCATAATTCATTGAAAATATGCCCAACTTTCAGGACGCGGGCTACATGATATGGGGCTATTGTAATGCCCGCTGCAAGGCCCAAGCGGTTTTTACCCAAAACTGCTTTGAGCTGAAATGGGTAAAAATCAGCCCCTTAAAGCCTAATTTACCCAAATATACTTCGAGCGGGTTTGAGTAAAGACCAGGAGGCTTCAATAAATTGAGTGCCTGAGCAGATGATATAAACACGATATTTGCCGTCTATTTTGTTCTAAGTGAGCTTTTGTCAACGGGTGTGTAACTTCGCTTCCGGCGGCGCTCCTTGCCAGACCCACTTCCATAGCCCTTTCCTCGTCTGTGTATTTCACGCACCCATAGACCTCGGCCAGAAGGTGTGAAGCATTAAGTTCTCCGCTACCATCAAGAACTTCCATATGAGTGCTGTGGCATTGGCCACGTTCTTATAGCGCCTTGACGTGCCGGTCCTCAGTCTCACGGCTGAAAACGGAGACTCCACGATATGGCTCGTCCTTATATGCCTCCAGTGCTCTTCGGGGAAGTCATAGAAAGCGACCATACGCTTCCAGTCGTTAAAGAGCTTCTTTAGGGCCTCAGAATACCATTGCTCATAATGGCGGGCAATATCACTCCTTTTACCTCTCGCACTCTTCTTTGTTATTCGCATATGGAATCTTCTTCAGGCGCTCGCCCGCCTCGTGTCTGGCCTTCTTGGGAAGGGCGTCGAGTACGTTCACTATCTTGTGCTTCCAGCACCACTGCTCCCCGGCCTCTGGGTATATCTCGGCGAGTGCACCCCATATGCCGAGATGCCCCTCGACCACGACAAGCCGGTATATCTTTAGTCCCCTCGTTTTAAGGGAGCGAAGGACGCCAACCCATGATTACTTCGATTCCCTGTAGCCCGGCTCCACAGCAAGCACCTTCTTTGTGCCGTCGCTCATCGAGACCATCGTAGTTAGAAGGGCAGCCTTGTCCTTGCCTATGCTCGCCTTCACATAAATGCCATCGCCCCAGATATATAGAGGCTCAAGCCAGCTCAAGTCCTCTTCTTTCCAAGTCTCATACTCGGCCTCCCACTTCGCCCTGAGCCTCTGGATGGAGGCGGGCGAGAGGGCCACGCCGTCTCCCAAAAAGCCCCCTCAGGGCAAGTTCAAAGTCGCCTTTGGCCAGCCCGTGAAGATAAAGCTCTGGCAGGAACTCCCCCGGGTGAAAAAGCGGTAAGAGGCGGCTTCCAAACCTCTCTTTAAGGCCCCTCACTCTCGGAGGCCTCACCTCCATTGTCCCAGACATAAGCGACATCCTGCTGGGCTTGCCGTAGCCATTGCACCAGCCTGCCGGTGCATCCACGGCCTTGCGCCGCTTGTTCTTGGCCCGGCCAAGCAGGACCTCGACTTCTTCCTCCAAAAGCTCCTGAAAAAAGCCCTGTACCTCCATCCTCACCCAATCCTAAAGATGCTCATACTCTGGGATTGACACCTTCTCATGACCTTTCCTTCTCTTTCCCATGACGATGCCTCCTTTTTTGAGTTATCGTCAAAATCTGGAAGAATACTACCGCCTAAACCCTTTTTACACACCTTTTGATATTCGCTCACCTTCACATTCGCTGTCTTTAATACCTCTCAGAAATTCTGCGAAAATTTATTTTTTAGGTTTGACCCCTATTGTCTTTCCACACATGATTCAGGTCTATTACCTGCATTAAAGTCTTAAAAGCGAACCCTGGAACCAAAGACATGCGATAAATAGTTTTTTTGGCTACTGAGCTAACCGGTAGAGCCATTCCAGCGCTGTCTTCTGCATCCATTTCGGAGCTAAAATAGAACTGTCCCCTTTTATTTTGAACCGTCCCCTTTTATTTTATGCGTGGTCAGGCTTAAGATCATCCGTTTCAGTCCCTCTCTTAGGGTATAGGGTGGTTTGAAACCCATCTCTTCAATGGCCTTTGTGGAGACTGTGGTATTGGCACAGAACTTCTTGATACGGATACTGCTGATGGGGTATTTCTTACCTGTAATCCTTGAAAGTATATCAAAGGTGTATCCTCCAATCATACCGATTGAAAATGGTAGCCTTACCAATGGCTTATTATTTATGCCAAGCTCGGCTCTTATATATTCTACAAGCTCATTTACAGCCATATCAGGCTTGTCTGCATAATTTAAAATGGGCTCCTCACAAGAATTTGTGGGTTAACTGTGGCATAGGGAGCTTGCCCAAGCCGTGGTAGAGAGCGAGTTTAAA
>JBBFLE010000032.1 GCA_037481695.1 bacterium
AGCCGAGTGGTGAAGAATTTTGTGGAGATGGATCCCAACAGGGAGAACAACATCTGTTGCAGCGGTGGTGGGGGTGCTCTCATAAACGGCTTTGCCAGGGCCAGAGCCTATTACGGTAGGATCAAGGTGGATCAAATAAAGCGATCCGGGGCCAGCAAGGTATGCACTCCTTGCGTGAATTGCTTCGACGGCATCGGGAATCTGGCCAGAGAGTATAAAGAAGAGTTCGAGCCGGTGCATCTGTGGACCCTTTTGGCCAACGCCATAGTGTTGGAATAGGGATCTGGAAGCCAGGGGAACCTTTTAGGTGGGGTTTATGACGGGCTTGCTGGCCCGGTGGAGGTACCAAATGGCAGGGATATTCAAGGTGAATGAGGTGGTCAGCATCGCGGTGGAGATCGAAAAGAGAGGGGAGCAATTCTATCGGGAGATGGCTTCCAAGGCCCAGAGCTCCCAGGTCAAGGAAGCTCTGGAGTTCCTCTCCGGCGAAGAGGTGAAGCACCAAAAGATCTTCTCCCAGATGCTCTCAAGATTGACTCCCCTCAAGCCGCCTGCGGGCTCTTTGGAGGCGGAGTACTGGGCTTATGTCAATGACTTGATAGACTCCCATTTTCTCTTTGATGCGCCACTGGGCAAGAAACTTGCATCTTCTGTCACCTCGGACAAGGAGGCCCTGCATCTGGCCATGGGCTTTGAAAAAGAGTCCATTCTTTTTTTTACTGAGATGAAGGGACTGGTGCCGGCTGAGGAGGCCAAGGCCGTGGAAGGATGTATCCAGGAGGAGCGGAAACATTTGAGAAAGCTGGCTGAGCTTCTCAAGATCGGCTCCTGAGGTCTCTGGGAAGAGGTGATGCCGAGTGAAGGAGCTTGTGCACAGCCGTGACATAAAGATCCGCACATATGATCTGGGCAATGGAAAGATAATGGTGGAGGGCCGTCTCACAGACCAACGCCACAGGCCCAGAAAAGGTGAGAGCTTCGAGGGGGCGTTTCTGGTCCATGACATGGTGGCCCGGCTGGTTGTGACGGGCCCGGATATGAAGATCCAGAAAGTGGAGACCCAAATGTGCAGTCATCCCAGGGATGGTTGCACAGAGGTCCTGCCCTGGATGCAGAGGCTGGAAGGAGTGAGAATCACAAGGGGTTTCACTCAAAGAGTCAAGGAACTGGTTGGAAACAGCAAGGGTTGTGCACACCTTACGAGCCTCCTGATAACCCTTGGGCCTGCAGCGGTTCAGGGTTATTGGGCAGCTTATGGAGTGGATCGAAAAGAGTTGACCCCAGAAGATCCAAGGATCCGCATGGTGGTGAATACCTGCTATCTTTGGAGAGAAGGAGGGCCTCTGTTGCAAGGTCTCAGAGAAAGCCAGGGGAGCAAGGCTGATAGAGACTCAAAGAAGTGAATGCCCAAGAGGTCTTGACATTCCTGTGTTGAGCAAGATCTACGAATTTCAAGATATGTCCCCCCCCCTGCCCGATAAAACTTGCCCACTTCTCAAGAAAAAGACAGGTTCGATCTAGAGAAAAAAGGGTGGATTCTGTGGAGTTGATCCAACTGGCCAAGAAGATCTCATGGTCAATGCGATCCCTTTCGCTGCCTGGCCCTCACATGGAGCCTCAGGGGTGCTCCAGTGAAATCGAACTCCTCCCTGATGCGGTGGATCAGATAACGCTTGTAGTTTTCAGTGATACCTTCTGGGTGATTGCTGAAAGCCACAAAGGTGGGGGGCTGCACTCTGGGTTGAGCCACATAATACAGCTTTGGTCTTCGGCCTCCTTGAATGGCAGGGGGATGATCCTCTACCCATTGTCTGAAGCGTTCATTGAGCACTGAGGTGGATATCCTGCGGGCGCAGCTAGCACAAACCTTTTCCACCCAGGAGAAAATGTTTCCCACTCTTAGTCCTGTTAGGGCCGAGATGGTGAGCACCGGAGCAAACTCCACCTGGTGCAGGCTATGGCGCACCCTGGCCACATATTCGTCGTGGGTGCGGTGATTCTTTTCCACTAGATCCCATTTGTTGAGAAGCAAGATGCAGCCCTTTCCTGCATCCAGGATCTCCTGAGCTATGGCCGAGTCCTGATCTGTGGGACCTTCCACGGCATCCAGGACCAGAAGGGCCACGTGGCACCTCTCTATGCTCTTGATGGCTCTAATGACGCTGTAACGCTCCAAGGAAAGCCTGATTTGGGATTTGCGTCGAATTCCAGCAGTATCTATGAGAAGAAAAGATTTCCCGTACCACTTGACAGGGGTATCCACAGCATCCCTAGTGGTTCCCGGAAAAGGGCTTACCAGGGATCTCTCTCTATTGCAAAGCCTGTTTACCAGCGAGGACTTACCCACATTGGGTCTTCCCACCACCGCTACCCTTGTTGGTTGGCCCTCCTGGGAAGGCGTCTCTTGCTCAGAAGGGAAACTACAGGTCAGCTCGTCCAGGAACTCGGCCACACCTCTGCCGTGGAGTGCCGAGATGGTGTAAAGCCTCTGGGCTCCCAGCTCAAAGAATTCCAGAACCGAGGCCTCCTGTTTCTGGCCGTCCACCTTGTTAACCACAAAGAAAACCGGCTTGGATGTGCGGCGAAGCAGCTCTGCTGTTTCCCTATCAGAAGGCGTAAGCCCGCTGGCCCCATCCAGAAGCAAGACCACAACGTCGGCCTCTTCTATGGCGATCTGGGTCTGGGCTCTCATCTGAGCCAGAAGTGGTTCCTGACCTCCAGGCTCCAGACCTCCGGTGTCCACAAGAATGAAGGACTTTCCGTTCCAGCTCACCCGGCTGTACAGGCGATCTCTGGTAACCCCGGGCATGTCATCCACAAGGGCTTTGCGTTCACCTGAAATCCTGTTGAACAGGGTGGATTTACCGGTATTGGGTCTGCCCACTATGGCCACCACTGGGTTCATCCGCATCTCCAACAAGACCAGGACCACGTGCCTAATGCACCATTGGTCAATAAAATTGGGCCATTCAGGCCTACTCCAGGAATGTTCCCCCAATGGCTTTCTTACAAACGCAAAGCCTACGAGGGTTCAGCCTTGCAGATCATGAGTCCATGGGTAATTCTCCCCAAGAAAAGTTGGCTTGGCTCTTTGCTCACAAAGAGAATTTCACCAGCATCACTCTAGGTATTGCTCTTCCCTGGAGACCTTGGCCTCAAGGCTGCCTGCTGGGATCAAGAATTCCTCCACAGTATGAGCAGCTAAGCTAGTAGTAGCCCATTTTCTTAAGGCTCTTCTGGTCCTTGGACCAGTTCTTTTCCACCTTGACCCACAGCTCCAGGTAAACCCCCCTATCCAGCAAGCTCTCCAGCTCTTTTCTGGCAGCTGAGCCTATTTTCTTTAGCATACGGCCCCCAGCGCCTATTAGGATGGGCTTTTGGGATTCCTTTTCTACATAAAGAACGCACCTTATGTATATGGGTCTTGGAGGTTCCCTTTCCTGGAATTCCTCCACAACCACTGCCACTGAATAAGGTATCTCCTCTCCGCACATATGAAACACCTTTTCCCTGACCACCTCCGAAGCCAAGAAGCGCTCGGGCAAGTCCGTAATCTGATCCTGCGGGAAGTATTGGGGACCTGGGGGAAGACGTCTTACTAGCTCCTTCTCCAGGAGATCCACCCCGTCTCCTGTCAAGGCGCTGATGGGCACTATGGCTTCGAAGGGGTATGAAGATTCAAGGTTCTTCATCAATGGGAGAAGAGAGGGCTTAGGAACCAAGTCTATCTTGTTTATGACCAGGATTACCGGAGTGGAGCATTCTTTGAGAAGTCTCATGATCCAAGAGTGATTCAACTCCTCGGAGGCCACTGGCTCCACCAGCAGAAGCGTCAGATCCACCTCCTTGAGGGCTTTCAAGGCTTCCCTCACCATGTATTGTTGAAAGGTTCCCCTGGGCTCGTGGATGCCAGGGGTGTCCACAAAAATCATTTGAGCCTCAGAACTGGTCTTTATGCCCAAGATCCTCTTGCGAGTGGTCTGAGGACGTGGGGAAATGGCGGCCACTTTGTGCTCCACCAAACGGTTGAGCAAGGTGGACTTGCCCACATTGGGCCTACCGAAGATGCCTATGTAACCTGATCTGAAAGTTACTTCTGTCATGGTCAGAGTGTTCTTGCCTTAGGTTCCCAGCTGCCTCATCTTGATCTGCCCCAAGAAGAAATTGTCTCACTTCTGTGCCTGGGAATGTGGGTCTGCCAGAAGTTTTTCCAGTAGTTGCTTGGCGGCCTGCTGCTCAGCTTCTTTCTTGCTTTTTCCTTTTCCCAAACCGTAAAGTTCAGGCCCCACCTCGACCCTGACATGAAAGAGTTTTTCGTGATCAGGCCCCTGTTCTGCTACAAGCACATACCTGGGTGTCACCCTTAAGAAGGACTGGGTGTACTCCTGAAGCCTGCTTTTGAAATCCTCCTGCAAGGACCTCCAGGGAGGTTCCTTCACGTCCTTGCGGAACTGCTGGCGCACCACCTCAAGAGCCTTTTCAAAACCCCTGTCAAGGTACACGGCACCCAACAAGGCCTCGTAAGCATCAGCCAGCAGTGAATCCTTTTCCCTGCCTCTGCTGCGAAGCTCTCCTTTGCCTAGCCTCAGATGAGCCCCTAGGTGCATGCGTCGGGCCTTGCGGGCCAGAGATCTCTCGTTAACCAGGGCCGCCCTCCACCTGGATAGCACACCTTCGGGCTCTGCAGGGTGTGTTTCCATGAGCATGTGGCTGACGGCCAGGCCCAGCACCACATCCCCTAGAAACTCTAGTCTTTCATTGCTCTCCAGGCCATCTTTGGGATGTTCGTTCACATAAGAGCGGTGTGTGAGGGCGGTCTCCAGAAGACTTGGATCCCGAAACTCACATCCCAAGATGGTTTCGATCTGTCTGCAAGGTGGAAGCTCCTGCCTGTCCATGGCCTCAATGCCAAATTACCCGCAATACCTTTGGGAATTCAATTCTTCCCTGGGCTTTCTAATGGGCCTTTCCAAGCATCGAGCATGCCGAGGATATCTTCTTGGCGTTGCCCCAAGCTCTACCACACAATCAGGAGATGATCCCTTGGGATTCTGTGTCTAGATGCTGCTTGGCGCCCAAGAGCCTCTGGGCAGCCTCGACTGTGGCCCCTCAGATTTTCTATTATACCCCGGCAAGGAGCATCTCATACAGTTGGCTCAACGCATGTAAGAAGGAGTTTCGGTTCTTAGAAAATCCTCGCGAATGGGAGAGAAGGCATCCATGACAAGCACCGTTTGGTTGCCCACCACCTCCACCTCATGGGGTTCTCCAGAGGGCACCCTGTACAGGGCCGGAGCTTCCAAGAGAGTTTCTTTCCCGGCCATACGCCATAGTGTGCGGCCCTGCAAGAGAATGCCCACCTGTTCATGAGGGTGAGAGTGCATGGCTATCTTGACACCTGGTTCCAGCTGGAAGTAGGCCAGCATCACCTTTTCCAAGGCAAACACAAATCGTTTAATTCCAGGCGCGATGTTCTCCCAAACAACTGTGTGCAAATCCTGAAAGAGCTCCATGGCCTTACCTCCGATTTAAACCAAAGTACGAAGCTTAGCTAACACCCAATGGGCAATGATGGCTAGATCCTGCTGGGCAGGATACCCCCAACTTGTAAGAGCAGATATTCCAAAGTCTCAAAAGACCCTTCTTTACAAGATGGCCCAAACTCACCTGCACCAGCATCTCAATTCATCGGGCAGCAATGCAACTCGAATTGGAGAAGCCTGGGTGCAAGGAAGGTAACTCAGCCTTGCAATGGCGTCAAGCATCCTGGCTGAGAAGCCCTTGGAGAATGCGTTTGGTTTTTTCCAGATTTAAGAACTCAGCTACAAAAGGGTGTTTTGGATCCCTTATCAATTCCCCTGGGCTGCCAATCTGCAGAATCCTGCCCTGGTGGATGATGGCTATTCTGTGGGAGAGCCACATCCCATCCAGTCGGTCGTGGGTGCTCATCACAACGGTGGTGCCCATGGAGTTGAGGAGCGCTCCAAGATCCTCCAAGAGTTCATCTCTTGTGGGCGGATCCAGGGATGAGAGGGGTTCGTCCAGAAGCAAGAGTTCAGGCTCCACTGCCAAAGCTCGAGCCAGGTTTACCCTTTGAGCCTCCCCGCCTGAAAGGCCTCTCACATGCCTTGTGCGCAGGTGTGCAATCCTGAACCTCTCCATGACCTGCAAGGCCTTTTTCTTTGCCTCTTGCCCTCCCATTCCCCTGAGGCGAAGCGCCATGGATACGTTCTCCATTACCGTGCCCTTGAGAAGCAAGGGCTCTTGGAAGACCATGGCCACTTTTCTTCGCAATTTCAGAGGGGAGGAAAGACCGGATGTGGGTTGGCCGCACAGCAAGATCTCACCCTTTTGAGGCCTCACCAGAAGTCCCATGCTCATGAGCAAAGTGGTCTTCCCAGAACCGTTGGGGCCCACCAGAGCCAGTATCTCTCCTCTTTCCACCTGCAGCCAAGGCACTTCTAAGCTGAATTGCCCCCTTTGGATCAACAAATCACGGATCAACAGGAGGGGTTCCATGGCTGTCATGCCCCATGTCCTTTTTGCTGAACTTGAGTCAAGACCAAGGTTATGGCATATGCCAACAAAAGCAGAATGATGCTCAAAGCTATGGCAACATCGAAGTTCCCTTTGGCCGTTTCCATGACCGTGGCCGTGGTCAGGACTCTCGTATAACCCTTGATATTGCCTCCCACCATCATGGAAGCCCCTACTTCTGAGATTACACCTCCAAAGCCAGCCATGACGGCAGCCAAGAGCTGTAGACGGGCTTCCTTTATGAGGATCCAGGCCACCTGAAACCGGGTGGCGCCCAGGGAAAGTATTTGGAGTCTGAGCTTATCCGAAAGGCCCTGCATGGCTGCTATGCTTATTCCGGCCACTATGGGCGTGGCGATGACAGCCTGAGCCAGAATCATGGCCGTGGGAGTGTAGAGAAGTCCCAATGCACCTAGGGGGCCGTTTCGCCAGAGGAATATTGTCACAAACAGACCTACCACCACAGGGGGCAGGCCCATGCCAGTATTGACGAAGCTCATGAGTATCGAACGCCCCGGAAACGAGCTTAGCCCCACCAAGGCTCCTAGGCTGACTCCCACCACCAGGCTCAACAGGGTGGCTGTCCCTGAGACTCGAAGGGTGAGCAGAACTATGTGCAGGACCTCTGGATCTCCCTGGAGCAGGAGACTTACCCCTTTGCTCAAACCTTCTAGGAGCAGTTCCATGGTAAATCCACTACCTAGGCATTTGATCCGGGCCTCCCATGATAAAAAACAGGGGTTGGCCGTAGCGCGCCAGGCCAAAGGTTCCTATCAAGTCCTGAGCTTCCTTGGAAACCAGGAAATCCGAAAAAAGTCTGGCTGAAGTTGCATTTACTCTGGGGAACTTTGCCGGGTTTATCTCTATCACGTGGTATTCGTTTCTAAGGCTGGAGTCTCCTTGGAAGAGAATATCCAAAGAAAGCCTTGAACTCAAAGCCAGAAAAGTGCCCCTGTCTGAGAGGGTATAAGCTTCTTTTTCGGATGCCACCATCAGAGTCTGGCCCATACCCTGACCTGTTTCCTGATACCATTTGGCTCCTTGTGGGTTCACACCAGCCTGGGACCACAGAGACATCTCTTTCACGTGAGTGCCTGATCTATCCCCTCTTGAAAGAAACGGATGGGCTCGGGAAGCTATTGAGCTCAAGGCTTGTTTCACCGAGGCCGCTTCTTTAACACGTGCCGGATCCCTTGGAGGGCCTACCAAAATAAAATCATTATACATCACAGGCCTGCGCCTCAAACCAAAGCCTTGCTCCATGAAGGTTAGTTCTTCCTCAGGGCTGTGCACCAGCAGCACATCGGCTTCCCCCCTTCTTCCCAGAGCCATGGCCTGGCCAGAGCCCACAGCTATGGTCTTGACGAAAATCCCTGTCCTGGCCTCAAAAGATGATACCAACACATCCAGTAGGCCCGAATCCTGGGTACTGGTAGTGGTGGCCAAAATCAGCTCAGCCTGCCCCCCCATGCAGGCTGTGGGACCTGGGGCTGCAAGCCAAGCAAGCAACAAAAAGAGAATGATTCCGATTCTCGTGCCTTGGGCTTTCATCTTTTCACCTCCTAGGTTTCCAGAAATCCATCTTTCCACTTTGGCTAGGCTCCGGATCATTGACAAGGCCCATTAATCATGAAGCTCTCTTAGGTCTTTGATCCCTCAAGACCCGTACCTTGGCCCATGATCCCCATGGAGAGGCCATTGTGCCTAGTGAGCAGATTATGTAAAAAAAAGCATCACTATGGTAGCACAGATGAGTTCAAGCTGTCAACGGAATCGGTCAATAAGTGTCGTTAGCATGTGAAATGTCCGGTTGATATAGCAAGTGATGTGTCCGCTTTTTGCGGTTATGGGGGTAGGAT
>JBBFLE010000033.1 GCA_037481695.1 bacterium
GGCTTTTCATTTCAAGACCTTACACGATGAAACCGCCGCTCCTCTCCCCACTGAAATCAATCAAAGCGAAATCTGGGTTTAACCGTCGGTTGAGCAAAAAAGGGGGACATCCTATGAAAAGGGGGACGTAGTTCCGATGTTTCCGTTGAAGGGTAGGGTATCTTACGGGCTCCCTTGGGTTCAAGTCGAGAAGAGATCACAGGAGGGAGTCGGCGGGCCGCGTCCCATTGGGCACGCTCAGGCGGCCAGGATGGAGGAATCGATTACTTGGAACCGAACATGGGGATGGCCCTGACTCAGGTCACAGCGAGACCACTTTTCCTCGAGTTGCCTTAGCAGCCTTCTTCGCTCAGCCTGGGACAGCCGTCCCCACTTGATTTCTGCCACCAGGAGCCCATCTCCTCCTTCGGGGTCAGGTGCCACCAGATCCAGCTCAATATTTCGCTGCCAATACCGCTGAGCTCCTGGAAACCTGCTTCGGCAATAGTCTTCGAACACTGTGGCTGCATGGTCGCGGATCAGTTTGCGCTTCTTTGGTGTAGGATAGACCCACCATAGAGTGCGGTGTGGGGAGTATACACCAAACCAGAAACGCATGGTCGGATCCTGGATCCTGTAAAGGATCTTCTTGGTGGAACGAACGCTTTCACCAAAGGGTATCTCCCGGGCAAGGATAGAGGAGTCAAGCAGTTGTTGAAGCAATCTTGATAAGTTCGTCTGGGCCGTGCCAAGCCTTGCTGCAATTTCCGATGGGCGCTCAGCACCCCTGCCAACAGCTTCCAGCACCGCCACAGCATTGAGCCCTGCTATGCCCTCATCGCGCAAGATGCGCTGCGGCTCCTGCTCCATGTAAGGCGCAAAGTCAAAGTACAGAGACTCGACCAGCGCCAAGACATCCTGGCCGGCCTCCAGAAATTCCCAATACTTGGGTATGCCTCCCACACAGGCGAACTTCTCGAAGGATTCGAGATCCTTCGGTTCCTGCCCACAAGCCCTGCAGAAGGCCCCGTAGTCCATGGGTTGGATATGCAAGAGCTTGGTGGCGCGACCATAGAGCGGAGCTGCACGGTGAAGGAACAGATCGTGCATCATCCGGGTGCTTGACCCGGCCAGTATCAGCAGACAGCGGTCAGGCTGAGAATGGTCTAGCCACCTTTGCAACTGACTCGGCAAAGAACTGTCAACGGCGGTCAGGTAAGGAAACTCGTCAATACAAAGAGACCACGGTCTTTTCTGAAGCGCAAGGATCTCCAATAGCTCAGGCCAGGTCTTAGGTGTGATCTTTGTCTCCAGGTGTGGCTTTAGGTCCTGATAGACCTGCCGAATCTGCAATTCCCGTGGGGCCTCTATAGCCTGGGTGTAAAGCCCTTGCCGGCCTTGCAGCCATCTGTGGAGTAGACGAGTCTTCCCTACACGTCGTCGACCGTAGAGCACAAGCAGCCCTCCGCGCTCGGCCGCCCTGTCCAGCTCGCGCAGTTCTGCCTCCCTATCTACAAAATCCAGCCTCATGGGAAAACTTTGGCCTCAGGAGTGATGTTTGTCAAGCATTATGTATCCAAATCATAACTAAAGGGGGACGTAAAGGGGGACGTAGTTCCGATATTTCCGTTGTCAGGCTAAAGGGGGACGTCAGGCTGGCTATGTTGTGGCTTTCCTCTTTCGGCCCCTCCCCCCCGGGGGCCAGCGCAGGGAGCAAGAGCACAGGGCGGTCAGGTTTTGCGCCAGTCTGCACATGCCAGGGACCTGGCAAAATTTTGTAAACTACCCCACGGGCTCCAGGGGCCCCGAGGGTGTGTTCCATGGAGTGATCAGGTCTGGGCAGGATCCAGAGCAACGAGACCTTCGACCGGGGGGCGGGGGCAGTTGTAGATTTATCTCCACTGGACAAGCGGCACTGCTTTTTAAAGGCCTTGGTTGGGAGCAGGAACTATCCAGGAAATAACGGAAATATCGGAACTACGTCCCCCTTTTCTTTGCAACCTCCCAGATCAGCTCAAGGGGGACGGTTGTAATTCGCTCATCTAAGGAGTAGCGCTCATGGCCTGGGTACACGACCCAGAGGTGGTCAAGTCCTAGGTCCCGGACAGCAATGTGCATGGAGCGGTTGGTTCCCGGGGCATCAGCATACTTGAATTCAAATCCGTACCTTTTGCCCTTGATCATGAGGAGCAGATCCAACTCTGCCCCGGCGTGCGTTCGCCAGAAATATATGTCGCGGGTCTCGAAGGCGGCCACAACTTGTTCCAGGGCAAAACCCTCCCAGGAGGCCCCCAGCTTGGGGTGCCCTAGCAGATCCTCAAGGCTGTTCAATTGAAGAAGTGCATGCAGGATTCCGCTGTCGCGAATGTAGATCTTGGGGGCCTTGATCTGCCTCTTTCCGATATTCTCAAACCAGGGGGGCAAGACCCTCACCATGTAGGCCCCAGCCAGGATATCAAGGTAGCGGCGGGCTGTGTGCTCCGAGGTCCCGAGCGATCGGGCAAACTCCGCTCCGTTCCATACCTGGCCATGGTAATGAGCAACCATGCTCCAGAATCTTCTAAGGGTCTCAGCAGGAATGGTTATACCTAGCTGTGGGATATCCCTCTCAAGAAAGGTGCGAACAAAGTCCTGCCGCCACATCATGCTGGCCGCATCGTGGGGGGCCAGAAATGAGCGCGGGAATCCCCCGCGTGCCCAAAGAAGGTTTCGGTTTTCTTGGCCCACCTCACTTAAGTTGAATCCGGAGAGGTCCACAAAACCTATGCGGCCAGCCAGGGATTCGGAGATACCCCTGACTAGGTGTGGGGAGGCTGAACCCAGCAAGAGAAATCGGGCCTGGTTCTCAAAGCGGTCCACCAGGACCCTCAACAGTTCCAACAGATCCGGACGCCTCTGCACCTCGTCTATGATGACAAGCCCGGTCAGCGACTCCAGCGCCCTCATTGGGGCCGAGAGGCGACGCACATCCAGAGGATCTTCCAGATCGAAATAGACGGAAGGCTCTTGCTTCCCGAGGATCCGTGCAAGTGTTGTCTTCCCGCATTGGCGGGGCCCCAAAAGAGCCGCAACTGGATGGACTTGGAAGACCTGTCTTATGTGCTCAAGCGCACGTGGCCGCGGAATCATGAATGCATATTATCATTGAAAATCGGAATGTCAACTTCAAATTTTCTAGGAAAAAGCGAAAAGGGGGACGTAGTTCCGATATTTCCGTTGATAGGTTGGGATAGTGTTAATAGCTTCCTCTTTGGATTTCCAAGGGCAGGAAAGGGCGCAGGTATCGTTTTTCGAGAAAATAACGGAAATATCGGAACTACGTCCCCTTCTTTTTGACCTGGAGCCAGTTGAGGATCAACCTGGAAAAGGTTTCGAAGTCTTGGAGTTCTTGGAGACTTTCGAAGAGCCTGCGGGCGTCCAGTTCATTGGGCAGGTAGTCGTGGAGGATTCTGTTTCGAAATGCCGGCATTTTCTTGATCTTTTCGGCAAAGTCCTTGGGTAGGATCCCTGCCTCACCAAGGGCAACTATGGCCTCCGATTCGCTCTCGCGTATCTTCCAGAGGGAAAGGGCCGATGCGATGTGGGCGCAAACGCGGGTTACGTCCTGGATGGCGCATGCAAGGCTGAACTTGATCGCCTTTATTGGAATGGCATTTTCCTTCTTGAGAAAAAACTCAGGGCTCGATACGGGAATTGAACGGATATCCTCAAGCTGTCTGAGCATGTTGTCGAGGTATTCGAGGATTCGTTCTTTTCGGAGCAGGTCCGTAGGTCTTATCATTCGCCTCTTATCCGCTGGATGAGCAAAGAGCGATACTCTTCGATGTAAGGCTTTAGCTGGAAATATCTCAGCATCACACGGGTTTCGAAATCCACCCTTTCGAGGTCGTCTCTGCAAAAAAGGAGAGTTCCCCCTTTGAGGATTTCGTGCTGAAAGACAAGGGGAAGGGCGTTCAAGATGCGGAGATCGATCTCCGCTGTTCGAAGGGCGGAGATCAGGGTTCCGGTCAAGTCAGCCTCTCTCTTCAGATATTGTTCGGTCGTGGAAGGCCTGAGGTACACGGCTATATCGATGTCGCTTTGCGGCGTTGTATCGCCCCGCGCGGCCGAGCCAAAAAGATAGGCGAAGAGCACATCATCTTCGTGGACGAGGGCCTCTTTTATGCTCTGGAAAAGGGATGGGAAGTCCTTCATGTGAGAATCCTGCGAGAGAGGACACCGTTTCGCCGATTCCTTTCCCTTTCGGGAGGTGAACTCAACCCATGGGATCCGGAAATTGGGCCACTGTGCGAGCTCAACATAGCATTTCGGCAAGGTAGGTGTCAACGAGCGTCCTTGAAAAAAAAGGGACGTAGTTCCGATATTTCCGTTGATAGGCTGGCTATAGCGTGGTAGATTCCCTGATATGCCGCGGGGGCCAAGATTGGACACTGAAGGGGCGCTGCACCACGTGATGGTGCGGGGCCTGGAGTCACGTGAGATCTTTCTCTCGGAGGAGGATCGTAAGGACATAGTCCATCGGCTGACCGAGATTGCTCCCAAGACAGGCACTGTGATCTATGCTTGGAGCTTACTATCAAACCATTTCCACTTGCTTTTGCGCACGGGCAAGGATTCCATATCCAAAGTCATGCGTCGTCTTCTGACCGGCTATGCCGTTTCCTTCAACCGCCGTCACAAACGTGTCGGGCATCTATTTCAGAATAGGTACAAATCGATCCTGGTGGAGGAGGAGCCTTATTTTCTTCAACTGGTCCGTTACATCCATCTGAATCCATTGAGGGCGGGGCTGGTGATGGATGTGAATGCACTGGACAACTGGCCCTGGAGTGGGCACAGCGCCTTGATGGGCAGGAAAGAGTATGCGTTTCAAGACAAGGAGTATGTTCTTTCAAGATTCGGGCGCACAAGGGCCGAAGCCTGTCGTGCATATAGGGAATTTGTGGTTGCTGGGATTCATGAGGGGCGCCGTCCGGATTTGACCGGTGGGGGACTGATTCGCAGTCTTGGTGGTAGAGGGGCAAGCCGGGGGGTGCCTCGTAGAGGGCGGGAGCGGTGGGCTTATGATGAACGGGTGCTTGGCAGCAGCGAGTTTGTGATGGAGGTGTTGGAAGAGACAAGAAAGCGGCAGTGTTACGATCCACCAAGGTCTGAACAGAGGAAGGAGACGCTGGACCATATCATTGCCAGGGTTGGGACTAAATTGGGGTTAAGTCGAGAAGAGATCACAGGAGGGAGTCGGCGAAGGGCTGTTGCAACAGGCAGGTATCTGGTCGGCTATTTGGCAGTTGGCAAACACGGACATCCGGTAGCCGAAGTTGCCAGGGAATTGAAGGTATCGAGTCAGAGTGTTTTAAGGGCATTAGAGAAAGGACCCCAATTGCTCAAAGACCTTGGTTGGGAGGAGAAACGATCCAGAAAATAACGGAAATATCGGAACTACGTCCCCCTTTTTTATTAGGGAATTCTTAAAAACCCCGCCGAGGAGAAGTGCTGGTCGAATGTGAATGCCCTTTGGATGTTGTTGGCATGCATTGTCGCGAAGCTTACCGCATCGGTGTAGCTATAATCCTGATCCGTGCATTTGCGCAGGATCTCGATGGCCGATGCCTCTGTGGCCTCATTGGACAGCACTTTAGTGGTCCTAGGACTGGTCTCGATGGAGTCTAGGAAGGTCATTGCAGCTGTGTGGCCTAGAGCTCGCCGCAGCAGGATATAGGTCTCGGCCACGACCAGATTTGTGGTAAGGAATTGACAGCGCATATGTAGGTCTTTGAAGATTTCCACGGCCTCGCGGTGATGTGCGTCCGACCGGTTTGCCAGTGCCACCCAGGCAGCCGTGTCAACGAAGATTGTTTCCATCAGGTAAGCTCCCAAGGCCGCTTAAATACTCGTCGTGTTTCTCTGAGAGGTCTTTGTGCCCCGAGTCCCCCAGACCCACGACTCTTAGAATAGGGTCCTCCTCCGGCGGAAGTTTGGCAAGAAAACTCTCTATGCACTCTCGAATGATGGCTGCCTTGGATCGCTTCCGGAGCTTGGAGAGATACGTCAAGGCCCGATTTTGCTCTGGGTCCAAATAAAGTTGAATGGCTATTTTTTGCATGTCATCATTTTCCATATATAATGAGATGCTATTAGTAATTATGATATATATTTGCACGGTTGTCAATCGCCCAAAAGAGGGGGACGTAGTTCCGATAATTCCGTTATCAGGTTGGCCTTGGCGAGCATGATTTCACGCTGTGGAACAGGGGAGGCGGATTGGGCCTCTTGCGCTGGCCGGTGGACGGCTCCATGGGGCATGGCGAGGCTATGCCAAAGTTAATCCCATCAGGTGCCTGGGGCGATGGGTTTAAAAAGTTCCTACAATCCCGTTCATCCAGGAAGAGGTCCTTCTTCCGACCACCGTGCCATCACATGATGCAGCACCCGTGGTGCCCTTCACCATGTGATGGTGAGGGGTTTGTGTCAGTGCGCGGGCAGGGAGCCCATATCCAGGTTCCTGCGTTGTCTTGTTTCATTCAACCAGTGCCATAAGCGTGTGGGGCATCTGTTTCAGGACAGTGAGAAATGAAACATCATCTAGGTCCATTGAGGGTGGGGCTGGTTGCAGATATGTTTGCAATGGTCAACGGCCCTGCTTGAAGACCTTGGTTGGGAGGGGAAACGATCCAGAAAATAACGGAAATATCGGAACTACGTCCCCCTTTTTGATGCAGCACCCGTGGTGCCCTTCACCATGTGATGGTGAGGAGTTTGTGTCAGTGCGCGGGCAGGGAGCCCATATCCAGGTTCATGCGTTGTCTTGTTTCATTCAACCAGTGCCATAAGCGTGTGGGGCATCTGTTTCAGGACAGTGAGAAATGAAACATCATCTAAGTCCATTGAGGGTGGGGCTGGTTGCAGATATGTTTGCAATGGTCAACGGCCCTGCTTGAAGACCTTGGTTGGGAGGGGAAACGATCCAGAAAATAACGGAAATATCGGAACTACGTCCCCCATTTTTACGGCCTGAAAAGACGAAGACGGCTGTGGGCTGCTATCATCTCAAAGTGACGATCCAATGAAAAGAGAGGAAGGTCGTTCTCCATGGCAATCTGTGCAATGAGTAGATCCACCACACTCATGCTCAGGCCTTTTTGGGCCAACTGGAAACCGGTCTTGCCAGCCTCCAAGTACACCTGAGGCGTGGGATGGATGGTTTCAATAATGTCAAACAACTCCATGACCAGACGAAGCTCCTTCTCTGTCCTGGAGCCACGGATAAGTTCTAAGGCCACGATCCCCGTGCCAACAGCACATTCGTCTCGAAGCAAGGCCGCAACGCAATCGTGCCGCTCGGGGTGGCTCTTTCGGAAGAAGTCCACCCAGACCGAGGTGTCCACCAGAACCTTATCTGGCATGCCTTGCCTCCTCCCAGTCGTCTGAGAACTCCAACTTCCCGGTTTGACTGATTAGTCTTTCAATTTTCCGGCGTCTTACCAGATCACGAAGTGCCCATATTACGGCCTCTGTTTTGGTCCGGGCCCGAGTCAGCCTGACAGCCTCCTCAAGGAGATCGTTAGGTATGTTCATAGTCGTCTTCATCATATACCTCAGAGTGAGTCATATATACATATCCTATCCCCTAGCGAATCAATACGCAAGTGAAAAAGGGGACGTGAAGAGGGGGACGTAGTTCCGATAATTCCGTTATCAGGTTGGCCTTGGCGAGCATGATTTCACGCTGTGGAACAGGGGAGGCGGATTGGGCCTCTTGCGCTGGCCGGTGGACGGCTCCATCGGGCATGGCGAGGCTATGCCAAAGTTAATCCCATCAGGTGCCTGGGGCGATGGGTTTAAAAAGTTCCTACAATCCCGTTCATCCAGGAAGAGGTCCTTCTTCCGACCACCGTGCCATCACATGATGCAGCACCCGTGGTGCCCTTCACCATGTGATGGTGAGGGGTTTGTGTCAGTGCGCGGGCAGGGAGCCCATATCCAGGTTCATGCGTTGTCTTGTTTCATTCAACCAGTGCCATAAGCGTGTGGGGCATCTGTTTCAGGACAGTGAGAAATGAAACATCATCTAGGTCCATTGAGGGTGGGGCTGGTTGCAGATATGTTTGCAATGGTCAACGGCCCTGCTTGAAGACCTTGGTTGGGAGGGGAAACGATCCAGAAAATAACGGAAATATCGGAACTACGTCCCCCTTTTTTGGTGTCGTTAGCATGTGAAATGTCCGGTTGATATAGCAAGTGATGTGTCCGCTTTTTGCGGTTATGGGGGTAGGATA
>JBBFLE010000034.1 GCA_037481695.1 bacterium
CTCAGTGTGGTTTTGGCCACCTGGGCAAGGGAAGTTGCCTGGCAAGTAGTGGGGCGGCTGTTTGGGTTTCACTGGAAGGCTCTATCTCTAGAAAATCTATGATCTTCTCAACCTCTCTTCTCTGGCAGATCTCCTCCTTTTTGGCCTTGCCCATAAACCATAGGGCAGAAAAGATCCCGTAACTGAAGAACCTCTGTCGCCCCGCCATCAGGTTGTCCAGGGTTGAAAGCCCGCTATAAAGCTGGATACCCTGAAACACCCTGGCCATGCCTAGATGAGCCCTTGTGTGAAGTGGCAAGAAAGTTATGTCTTTGCCTTTGTAAATGATCTTACCCGAGTCTGGTTTGTAAAAACCGTTTATGCAGTTCAATAGGCACGTCTTACCAGCCCCATTGGGGCCGATCAGGGCAAGAAGCTCCCCTTCTTGGAGCTCTAGGTCAACGTTTTGCAAGGCACTTACCCCCCCGAAACTGAGGCTAAGATTTCGCACGCGGAGGCAAAGTTCCTTGCCCAACTAAGAACCCCTTAACGCAGATTTTGCTCCCACTCCAGGAGTATGAAGCTTCACTCCTCGCCCGCGATAGCCGAGAATGCATAAGAACTATGAGACTATTTATGAAAACCTTATAGGACAAGACACCCCAGCTGTCAATACAATATCTGAACTAGAAACCATTTTCCATGACATAGTCAAAGTCTGATTCTCATTCCATAGGTTAACTCAACTTTTTTCTTTGATTTTTTCTTCTTGACACAGCCATGGAGGAGGTGTAAAAGTATCCAAGTTCCGTTATAGAGATCAATATTTCGATATGCGGAATAAGGGGGTTATATGCGCCTTTTTGAGTATGAAGCCAAGGAAATCTTTTCTCGCAACGGCATACCTGTACCGAGGTCCGGCTACGCTGAAACCAAGGAAGAAGTGGTGGAGGCTGCTAAGAGGATGAACGGGCCTGTAGTGCTGAAACCCCAAACAATAACTAAAGCTAGGGGTAAGGCTGGCTTGGTCCTTTTTGCAAACAATCCACTTGAGGCAGCGGAATGCTTTGCCAGACTCCAGGGGAGAACCCATAATGGAGAGAAGGTCCGTGGGGTCTTGGTTGAAGAAAAGATCTCCGTTCTGGCCGAATTCTTCCTTGCCGTAACAGTTGATTATACCAATGCAGTGCCGGTCTTACTGAGTAGCCCTTGGGGGGGGGTTGAGGTGGAAGTCTCGGCCAGCAAAAGACCTGAGACGATCAAACAGATCTCCCTTTCATCCTTACAGAGTCACTTAGAAAGGCATGCATCAGAACTGGGAAGTTTTCTCTCTAAGTACATATCTGAGGTAGAGCCGGATGTTCTTAAGGAACAGCTCCAATTTCTTCTCGGGAAAATGTTCCATGTGTTCAAGAGTTATGACTGTGAGCTTGTAGAGATCAACCCCTTGGGGTTACGCCACGATGGCACCCTGGTGGCCCTGGACGGCCTTATGGTAATAGACGACGAAGCTCGTTTTAGACATCCTGAGCTTGTAAAACCCAGGGCTCAAAGTGAGGAAGAGTTTTCTCGGGAGGAGGAATTCAGAAAAAGGGGATGGACTTATATTCCCATGGAAGGCGAAATAGGCATCCTGTCTAGCGGGGCTGGCATAACAATGGCCATCTTGGATTTGATCCATTTCGGAGGAGGTAGACCGGCCAATTTCCTCGACACTGCCCAGATGGATAGAAAAGGTATATATGACGCCTTCAAAATCTTCCACAATAACCCCAATACTAAAGTTCTTCTCGTAAATATCTTTGCCGGGTTGAACCGCTGTGACGAATTGTCCCTTGGGATAACCGATTACCTAAGGGACTTCAACCCGCCTTTCCCGATAGTGGTCAGAATGATAGGCAACAGGGACAATGAAGGTCGAACTATCCTTCAACAGGCAGGCATAAAACCATTGGAAAGCCTGGAAGAAGCGGTAACCAGGGCCATTGAAGAGGCGAGGTGCGTGTCATGAGCGTGCTGGCGTTCGCCCATACAAACGTTTTGATTCAAGGCATCACAGGGGCTGCTGCGAGGCATCACACCAAAAATATGCTGGAATACGGGACCCGTATAGTGGCCGGTGTCCGGCCTGGCTTGGGCGGCGAAAGGGTGGAAAGGATTCCGGTCTACGATTCTGTGGAGGAGGCCTGCAGAAACCATCCAGTGGATGCTTCAGTGCTTTTTATCCCAGCCCCAAGGGTTAAAGATGCAGCATTGGAGGCTCTCCAAAATGGTATCGGGCTCTTGGTGATTCATGCTGAACATGTTCCCCTTCACGATGCCATGGAAGTGATCCAGCAAGCCAGGCAGAGGGGAGCCACGGTTATAGGTCCCAACACTCCAGGAATGATATCACCCCCCGAGAGAGCCAAACTGGGATTTGTCCCTTCTGCTTATTTTCAGGAAGGATGGGTGGGTGTGGCTTCAAGAAGTGGAACTTTAACCTACGAGTTGGTCTTCCGGCTCACGAGGGCAGGCTTAGGACAAAGCACGGTGATAGGAGTAGGGGGTGACCGGATAGTGGGACTGCGGTTCGCCCAAGCACTGGAGCTTTTTGAGAAGGACCCGGGAACAAGAGCTGTACTGCTAATAGGAGAAATCGGCGGATCCATGGAAGAAGAGGCCGGGGAATTAGTATCTAGAGGGGGGGTAAAGAAACCCGTCTTCGCTTACTTGGCAGGCCATACGGCTCCCGAGGGGCAAAGAGTAGGGCACGCAGGCGCCATTATAGACCGTTCAACGGGGACAATAGAGAGCAAAATCAGGGCCCTCAAAGAAGCCGGTGTGTTGGTGGGACGAACAATGGAAGAGGTGGTCAGTATGATGAAAACATCCCTGGCAAACTGAGAGGTATTTCTTTGAGCGATAGGGATCGCCTCCAATCCTTAGAAAAGGGTCTCATGATACTGGAGTTGCTATCCAAAAAAGGCTCTCCAGCGAAGTTGGAGCTCTTGGCGCAGATGTCCGGGATCAAGAAAACCTCTTGTTTTAGGGTGCTCAAGACCCTGACCCATGCAGGTTTCCTGGTGAGAGACCCGGATGCCAAGAGTTATTGGTTGGGGCCCAAAACGATTCTCGTTGGCCTTGCAGGACTGGGCAGCCAGGGGGTCAGGGAGGTTGCCTTGCCCTTCATGAGGGACCTGAGGGAGAAGACAGGGGCCACAGTAAACCTAGGAATGCTTATGGGCACTGATGTTGTATTCGTAGAAAGGCTGCAGTCAGCCCATATAATGGAGTCGAGTCTCAGGGTTGGCTCGCGTCTTCCGGCCCACTGCTCCTCCATGGGCAAGGCCATCTTGGCGTTCCAACCCAATGAAGAGGTGGAAGGAATCCTTGGACAGCTCAATTTCGAGAGGAGAACCGCCAAAACGATAACCGATAAGGAGTCTTTTCAGATCGAACTGCAAACAGTCAGAGAAAGAGGCTTTGCCCTCAACAATGAGGAGCTTGAAGATGGGCTATTTGCAGTGGCCGGACCTTTGCGCGACCACACGGGGAAGGCCGTTGCAGCCATGAACGTCTCTTTTCCTCTGGTGCGACATTCGAAGGAAAAGGCTTTAAAGGTCTTTTGTCCCATTCTCTTGAAGGCTTGCCAGGAGGTGTCATCCCTCCTCGGCTTTAGGGAGTCCCGGAGCCAGTCTCTCAACTCCTAAAACCACAAGAGAGGAAAGGAGAGAAACCATGAACTGTCTAAAGGGTTTTCCAAGAGTTTCACTGGCCATTATGTTGGGGATCATGATTTGGTGCCGAGTTCCAGAGGGTATTGCCGCTTCAAAGAAACAGCTTGCCATGGGAGCCACCC
This sequence comes from bacterium, assembly GCA_037481695.1. Lineage (NCBI taxonomy): Bacteria > bacterium. The sequence continues at coordinate 3,821 of JBBFLE010000034.1, forward strand.
AATCTTCTTCTAGCCATTACGCCTACTTTGTAGCGGTGGCCAAAATAATTAATGCAAATGTCCCGGAGGTGAATATATCCGTGGTAGAGACCGGTGCATCGGTAGACAATATAAACCGGATAAAGAAAGGTGACCTGGATCTTGGCATGACAACGATTCATCTTCAGTATCAGGCCTACCACGGGATGGGTCCGTGGGATGGAAAAGCCATCAAGGATCAGTACGTTCTTTGGGTCTATCAGCCAGCACCCCAGAATTTTGTGGTCCGCGAGGACAGCGGTATAAAAACGGTTTACGACTTAACGGGCAAAAACTTTAATCCCGGCATGAGAGGATCTGCAACTGAAAAAACAGTGGAAGCGATACTTGATGCTCTGGAGGTGAAACCGAACTTTTACAGAGGTGGGACCGATGACACCGTAGCAGCAATAAAGGACAACCGAATCGTTGGCTACGTCAAATCAGGTGCCGGAGTAAAGTCACTGGATGCATCTACCTTGGACATAGCGACCTTCACCCCCATTCGGTTAATAGGTTTCACGGACCAGGACATTGCCAAAGTGCAGGCCAAATATCCTTACCTTAGTCCTATCTCAATCCCTGCAGGCATTTACAAGGACTCCCCGGCTTACAAGACCTTCGCCATGCTTATCGGGGTGGTGGCGAAGAAGGATTTGCCCGAAAATCTAGTTTACAAGATGGTTAAGGCCGTGCACGAACATTTTCCCGACCAAGTGGCTGCCTATCCCTCTATCAAGGAAACAGACTTGCCGCGACTCACTCTTGAAACCTGCACAGTTCCTCTTCATCCAGGAGCCATCAGGTATTACAAAGAAGCCGGTTTGAATGTCCCCGACAACCTCATCCCTAAATGAGGAGATAGGACATGGTGGAATGTTCGGATCGGGGAGCCATATGTGACTTCACTCACATCGCACCCGAGCAGGTGAAGGTGAAGGACCGGGAGCAGGCCGAGGCCAGGACCCTGAAAGGAGCGATGGCCAAGGCCGCTTCCACACTGGCGGTGGTCCTGGCTCTGTTCCAGCTTTATACGGGGGTGTTTGGGGCTTTTCCCGATCTGATACAAAGAAGCGTTCATGTGGGCTTTGCCATGCTACTGGCCTTCTTCATGTACCCGGCCACGCACAGGTCACCCAAAGATCGTTTCTCGCTCATAGATCTTGCCGCCATGAGTCTGGGATTTGTGGTGTGTCTCCACGCAGCGCTGAATTACGATCGAATCATTATGAACCCAGGAGTTTCCAGTAGTTGGGATTTACTTTTTGGGATACTTGCTACGATCTTGGTATTGGAGATGACCCGTAGGGTGCTTAGCTGGATACTACCCGCCATAGCTGTGGTGACGATCCTTTACGCTTATCTGGGGCCCAATCTACCCGATGCCATAGCCCACAGGGGGTTCAGCCTGGAGTACATAACCGAAACCCTTTACCTGTCTACATCGGGTATTTGGGGAACAGTCACAGGCGTGTCTGCAACCATAATGGCTGGTTTTCTGATCTTTGGCTCGGTGCTCTTCTACACCGGAGGAGGAGAGATATTCGTAGATCTAGCAAAGGCCATAGCCGGAAGGTCCTATGGAGGTCCAGCCAAAGTAAGCTGTATTTCCAGCTCACTTTTCGGAACTATCTCGGGAAGCGCCGTAGCCAACGTTGTGGTCGATGGTGTCTTCAACATACCCCTTATGAAAAAGCTGGGATACAAACCGGAGTTCGCGGCCGCAGTTGAAGCCACGGCCTCCACAGGTGGTCAGCTAATGCCACCGGTGATGGGTGCAGGTGCATTCATCATGGCCGAGTTTCTTGGTGTGCCTTACCTTAAGGTGGCAGCAGCGGCTGCAATCCCTGCCCTCCTTTACTACTTAGGTGTAGCATCTTCCGTCCACTTTGTAGCTAGGAAGTTGGACCTAAAGCGCCTTCCCAAGGAGGTTATCCCCTCCATGAGAGAGACGCTTCCCAGGAGTGCCTGCCTTTTTGTCCCCGTCTCGGTGCTTATCTATCTCATGACAGCCGGATACGATCCTACCACCTCGGTGCTTTGGGCTATTGCAGCTTCTGCCGGGCTCTACTTGCTGACCTCGAGGACCTTTGCAGAACTGAAAAGAAGGCTTTGGAACTTACTCGTGGCCCTCGAGGCCGGAGGGAAGTCTATAGTGCTCATAGCGGCCCTTTGCGCCTGCGCGCAAGTTGTTATAGGGATGGTGAACCTATCGGGATTGGGCATTAAGTTGACCGAGATGGTCCTGGGGCTAAGTGGAGGATTGAAGTTTCTCGCCTTATTTCTAACAATGATCGTGTGCTTGATCCTAGGAATGGGCCTTCCCACCACCGCAGCTTATGTGCTCGCGGCCTCGGTTGCTGGCCCAGCGCTCATTAAGCTGGGTGTGGAGCCTTTGGCAGCCCACCTATTCATATTTTATTTTGCCATAATATCCGCCATCACACCGCCTGTTTGCGCTGCGACCTATGCAGCAGTGGCAATTGCCAGATCAAGATGGCTTCCCACTGGATGGCTGGCGGTCAGAATGGGACTATCAGGTTTTATAACTCCCTTCTTACTTGTGTACATGCCTTCCCTTCTGCTTTCGGGATCAGTGATCGAAATCGCATGGAACACTGTGGTCTCAGCCCTTGGAGTCATGGCCATGGCAGGCGCGGCTATGGGCTTTTTCGGCGATCGCTCACGGTGGTATGAGTCCGTTTTGCTGGCTGCGGGCTCCCTATGCCTGCTAAAGCCGGGTTTGGTGACGGATCTACTCGGGCTCGCACTGGTTGGCTTTATCTATTCTGTTCAAAAGAGGAGAGCTAGATCTCATTTCAAGGCAACATCGGTAAATCACCACGGTCTTGGCTAAAGGACCGGCCAGGGGTCATTGATAAGGAAATAGGAGAAGTAAACCAGCCAGAGATCTTGGGCTCAGAGAAGCAACAGTATTGAGGCTGACACGGGCTCACTCCAACGTTATTGCAGAAAAAAAAGTGATGTGGCCTTAGGAATTGATTTGTGCATTACCTCAGGAAATAAAGTTGGACCAGGATAAGTTAAAGCTTCCTTGGATCGGCTTTTGGGTGGCTCAAGTGATCCCACGTGATGGAATCTCCACGAAGAAGTGATTGGGAATTATTCTTAGTTGTTTCATGGCGAAATATTTTGGTTTCCTCTACGCCCTCTCTTTGGTATATGACGAGTGACAAGAAAGGAATACAATCGCGCCGGTCTGAAAACGGTCCCTGCCATGTGCTGGGTTGCAAAGGAATGCAGGTAAGATCCAGGGTGCCCCTATTCTGATGATGGGTCACACTCCCTTGACGAGCTTAGTCGGGTGTGGATAGATAATCCCCAGCACTACATCTATTACAGGACTTTACAAGTTAGCATCGACCAAACAGGGATATCCATTTGATATCAGGTAATAATCTGGTCAACTAACC
>JBBFLE010000035.1 GCA_037481695.1 bacterium
TGACCACCCGAAAAGGCAATCACAACCCCTATGGACCTACCCAGATTCAAAGAGCCCTGGATGAGTTGGGCATTGAGATGTCCATACGGCCTTCTGACTCGGCATTCGCAGGCTGTGGGGCATGCCCTGCAGCGACATGTGCATGAGCATCCCGGCTGCCTGCCAAGTTCTCAAGCGCAACAGCGATCCGCTCCAGAAGAGCTTCGATCCTCATTCGTTCATCCTTCAGTCTGTCCAACGTTCCGGGTGCAGCGGCAGGCCGCCCAGCGGACCTTCCGCTGCACCCGCCTCTCAAACGCCCCTACGCCCATGTGAGTTTCCACCGCCCCGCAAAGGCCACCTGCCACATTCGCCTCTTTTCGCCTAACCGACATGTCTTCTTCTCCACAATCGCCACGGCGTCACAAACCTTCTTGCTTCCACGATGGTGCCTTATTTCCAGGCGATGCAGGCATGGATCGCGGGTTCGGTGGAGTAGCAGATGGCACTGCGGGTGGCGCCACTGCCGTAGGCGCTGAGGGGCCACGTCTTTGCTTGAGATACTTGATCCAGTAAAAGCCGGTTCCTGGGATTCTAAACGAGATGTACCGCTCTCCGCTGCACGAGACCCCATACCGAAGTCCAAGGATTCCCCAGCTCCACCCGATTCCTCGTTTGGACAGCGTCCAGCGAAACGCCCCACGCCCGAATATTTTTCGAAATCTCCACATGCGTCATGCCCTCATGCTGCCTTCGAACCAAGAAATATTCGCTTGAGATATTTCGGAAACCGAATTCCTGCATACGGCCTGAGCTTCCGCTCCGCCTTACTCTTCTCCCAATGCAGGCTGAACAGCTTCCTCCTGGCCTCCGCAATCCTCTCGTCAATCTCCCGTAGTCGGGAAGCAGTGTCACGTATAAGCTCGGACTCCCTCTCTCGAATGGCGCAGTATTGCTGAGCGTAGCGCGCGCGGACCTCGCTTACCGCCGTCTGGGTCTTTGCATACGCCGACTTCTCCTCTTGGTCCAGCTGCTCCGCCAATGGTAGATACCGCGCACGAACGTTGTCTTCCTCCCTTCTCTGGCGCTGTTGCTCTGAACTTCTCTGTTGTTCAACGGCCCGACGTAGGCTCTCATACTTTGCGTGGATCGTCACTACCTCTCCGTGAGAAAGGGCCAATGGCATAGATTTCCGGGCCTGGGCCTCAAGAGAACCCCGCCAATCAGCAAGAGAGAGCGCCCGAACTGGGCCGATTCCATGCACACGCTGCACGCGGTAGTAATCGATATCAGCGGCCGTGTACAAACCCGAGGCGATCAGGCGTTTCTTGAACGTGGGACCAATACCTTCGATAGGCGCGTTGTCCAGGCTAAACCGGCTAAGATAGGCAGCGATGTGTTTTTTCTGTTTAGCTTGAAGCGCCAGGTTAAGCTCAGTGGTCTCAGCTTGGTTGACAGCGGAGATCCGGCTGTTCAAAGCCGCCACTTTTGACCCGATGTCGTTTTGGATTTTTTGGAGTGCGTGTGTTTGCTTCTGGCTCAATGCCCGTCGTCGGGTGGCTATCCTTGACAAGGTAGATTGAAGAAAGGCCTTGCAGGCATCGATTTCTTTCTTTTCTTTCGCTTCCAATGCTTTCAGTTCCTTCGCGAGCCGTGCCTGCTTCTTGGCGTTATGGTCCCCAAGTCTTATCTTCTCTCGATTTGCTGCCTCAATCTCGCGCTCCGTAGCCCGAATCCGACTCTCGATATTGCGGACCTCAGAAGCAAGATTTCTGAACTGACGCACACTGTCGTCATAACGATACCGACAGACCCATAGGGTCAGGTTCAGCAGAATCACGGATAAAACGCTCAGCGGCAACAAATCCGGCGAATTAACGCTCAAGAGCATAGCAACCAGGAGTGCCGAAATGGCAAACACTAACCGCTCAAGGCCGGCAGAGTTGCTAAAAGACAGCAACGAACTGCCGCTTGGTGGTACTAAAAGGTCCAGAATCCACGAAGGGTCAGCAGGGGTAGACATCGTGAGGTTGCCCCCTCTGGAACCACTCCCTGTCGCATCCGCGGCACGTGCCTTAGGACCAAGCTCAATGTGGTCCTCTAGCCAGCTTTTGTTAGGGGAAGGGGTTGTAGCCGACGGAACGGCCGGCTGCAGTATATGGCCATCGAGGGACGGCACATCTCGGGGCCCTAGACACAAAAGGGACTTGAAGAGTGTGGCGGCTGATCGAATCACCTCATCCTGGTGTCTCTCCAGCGAACGAAGAACATCGGAGGTCTCGGGCTGCTCAAAGTCCCTGCGCCGGAAGAGCAGGCATTCATCTCCGCCGCTGAACCGCCGCCACAGTCCCGGGTCAACGGCGAGCGCTATCAAAGAGACATAAACTACCCAGGCCGAAAAATTATCTAAGTGGGGTCCAAAGTCGGCTTCAGTCCTGAGCGGATGCTGGTAATTGCGGTGACCCACTTCGTGGCTGCCCTCGCCCAAGAGGGCCGGGACGTACATGCCGTCATAGTCGACAAGCCTAAGCTCCCGGTTAGCAACGAGCACATTGCCGTGCTGGAGATCCCCATGGGCGACGGAGGCTTCGCCGAGCGCCTTCACCATCTCGACCCAGCGGCGGGCAAGGGATAGGAGGGCACCTGGGTTCCCCAGATTCTTCTCAATGAACGCGTCCAACCGCTCACCTTGAACCCATTCCATCTTGAGAATTGGGAACCATTGTGAGTTCACCCTGATACCTTCACGTTTGAAAGCGAATCCGACCGTATAAGGGAGTCGAACCTTGGTGAGGTGGTCGCTGATAGCTGCATATCTTCGCTCATGGTCGTGAAACGGGCGTAGGAAACACCGTACGGCCCAGGTACGTTGGAGGCATTGCAACTTGTAGACAGTCGCGAACCCGCCGGTGATAGGGCGGGGCAAGCCGAGCGGCGTGAGTTCAGGTCGCCCTTCCTGTAACTCCGGGTCGCGAAAGGCTAGTCTTGGATTCTGAATAGCTTCGTTGTAGTCCTGCGGTGTAGGCCAGGACATGCCCAGTGTTCCCCTTTCACGCTATGTCGACACGTAAGAGGGTTACATCATCATTTCGGATCGCCTCTTGTTTACGGAGCGAGTCCAGCCATTCACGAAACGGCTTCGGCTCACCACAGGTGCCAAGGTACCGGAGGATGCTCCAGGGCTTTTGCCCATCCTCAATTTTCCGCATGAACCAGGAGGCTAACGCATCGGTCATGAGATAAAAGGCATCACCTCTCTGCCAGGTTCCGTTTATCGTGCGCAGACGGTCAACGATATGGCTATTGTGGGCCGGATTGCTGGACAATAGGTGCGGGCGATTGCTAAACGCTGCAGAGTCAGCGAGCGGGAACCGAGCGAGGACTTCCTCTCCCCGCACTTGAACCAGGCAGCTATCCCCGATGGCCATAGCTTGCCAGTTGCCGCCATCCCTGTCTGCATAAGTGGTGTCGTCACACAAGATCAGGCCGAGTATGGCAGCAAAGGCGCCGAGATGAACCTTCTGCTCCGCATACCATGGCAACCGTCGTCTGCGGACTATCTGGGACCAGCGTTGTTGGAGAAGGCGAAAACCGTCCCCATCAAAAGGCGGATTGCTGCTGTCCTTACAAAAATGGCGCACAACTTGTTTCGCCCAGATTCCCGAATAAGAAGTCTCTGTCGCACCGTCTGCCACTGCGAAGCGAAAATAGCGCCCCGTGCCTTCCATCGCACTGCGGGGCCAGAAGGCGTCCTCGTATTCGCGGTCAGGGCTGCCTCCTTTCGGTGCCCAAAAAGGCTGGGCAAGCACCTGCATCCTTTGCTTCCCTCCTAGCGCAGGTCACTTGGGCGCGTGCCGATGTCGAGAAAGCGGATTACCGCGACAATGTCCGCGTTGAAGACGAAGCCTCTGTTTCCCTCGGACACTTTATATCCTTCCTGTTGGGCGATGCTTCGCATGTAGGCAGGCAGGGGGCTCGACATGCGGAACAAAAGCTGGGCGAACTGATCTGGTAAGCCGATCTCTGCATCCGGGAACTCTATGGGCGCCGTGCGTTGGGACGACAGGTGCACGTTGAACAGAAGCACCTCTCCGTCGTTACTACTGAGCTTTCTTATTGCCTCAGCAGGCATACTTGGGTCACCATCGGTCGCCTCGCCATCGGTTATGTTAATGACAATTGGGGGGAAACAAGTAGGATGTTGGGACAACCAGTCCTGGAGTATGCGATGAGCTAAACCCAATGCCTGGCACATGGGGGTACCACCATTGGCCACCGGATCGAACCAAATAGGAAACCTAATTATTTGATCCACCAACCCGCCAGCGCCGTCATCCACTTTCTTGGCGCGCTCCTCGATGCGGGCGGGCATGTTGGCAACCTCGCTGATCGGGACGAGCTCCCTGCCGGCCAGTGGTCCACTGAAGGCGGAGCCCACATGGGCTCCGTAGCCGATGACTCCAACGTGGAAGTAGTCGCGGACACCATCGTCTTTCGCACACCTGATGACTAGGTTCTGGAGGAGGCGATTGATGGCATCTGCCACCCCGTCGGCTTTCCTCCGACTGGATTCGCCTGCACCGAAGGGATCGGCCATCGACCCTGACTGATCGATAAGGAAGAGGAAGCATGACGGATTCGTCCTACTTATCTCGGCAGTGTATGGCATATTTCAGCTCCTTTCGCTCTTTGGCCATTGTTGCACCCGACCTGGCATCCCGTGGCGCCTAACGGCGACCTGACCGCAAGTGGCAGAAGGTGCGCCGCCGCAGGCGCGAGCCACGCACGCCAGTGACCGGTCCCGCGACTGGTTCGAGGTGCGCGAATCAGTGCGCGGCAAGAGGATTTTCATTCGCTGGTTCGGGCAGCTCGTCGTTCGCTGCGCGCGCAATACCACGCCAATATAATTTCAACGAGCGTTCGGCACGGGTTGGTGCACCCACCCAGGGCCGAGATACGCCTTAACCTTGGCCCGGTTCACCCCTACGTGCCCCTTCCCACCCGTAAAAGTTGTATCACGTTCGAGGGAGGGGCCCGGTTTCCAGCGAAGGTTCTGTCTCCTATACGCGCCAACCTGTAGCATGACTTTAGCTTCTTGTCAATTTGTCGGTAGCTGTCGTGTCGTTAACATATGAAATGTCCGGTTGATATAGCAAGTGATGTGTCCGCTTTTTGCGGTTATGGGGGTAGGATAGGGGCTCATGGAAAG
>JBBFLE010000036.1 GCA_037481695.1 bacterium
TTGGTGAGAGAGAAAGCCACCTCAAGCCCCAGGCCAGATCCTGAGAAATGGCTCACCATGTTCTTTGGCAGCCAATCCAGGGCGAAGATTGTGCTATTGTTTTGCACCAATTTCCTCTTCCCCGGTCTCCCGGGCCTTCAGGCAGCTGGTCGAGCTGGCTGGGTGTAGTGTGTCAAGATGAGTGAGGCAGCTCCTTCCGATGGCACATTGGAGTGTAGGTCGGGCTATGCAAGGTGATTGGGTTTGCGGGCGGGGGGCATTTGGTGTCCATTAGCCGGTGTGTGTTCGCCTGGGGCGAAACAGTGCCAGAGGATTCCCTTTGCGCGAGAAATATTTTTGGTTCTTGGGCCCCATGGACCCCCCCAATCTCTCTCGCCAAGATCGTAAAGAAATGTTCCTTTTCCCGCGCAACGCGAGGCGGCCCAAGGGAGGAACAAGATCCAAAAGGGATCTAGATCGTGTTATTTGAGCCCGAGTTGCCTCCGGAGGAGATCGCAGAGGCTATCTTTGATTTCAGAATGACGAGGAATCGGTGCCTTTCTTCCATTTCTGGGGTTCATGTAAATGTCGTGGCCGGCACCATGTCTCTTGAGGAAACAGCCAGCATTGACAAGTTCCCGGATAAGCTCGTGCCGTTTCACACGGCTACCTCGATTTCCTTAACCTCCCGTCCCCCTGTGTCGGGGATGGTCTCCTCCTCCATCATCAGCCTGTAGGCTTCAGCAATGTTTCGCTGCAGCTCTTGGAGTGTCTCCCCCTGGCTGAAGACGCCCGGCACCTCTTTCAATCGGCCAATATACCAATCCTCGTCGATCCAGTACTGAAGAGTGAAGCGCCGGCTCATGGCATCCCTCCGCTTCCGGGCCTCCATGACCATCCGTAAGTGGGAAGATCACAAATGAATTCAATGGAATGCTAGAACGGTGCCAATCAGGTGTCAAGGGGGCTACCCGGCTCTCTTGCGGCTTCAAGCCCCAGTGCCTAACGGTTAGTCGTGTTACTTGAGTCACCTGAGGGGGGGGTGTGGGAAGGCGGGCTTCTTGGGTCAGCTTGGGCGTGAGGGCGTTGGCTGTCTTGGCCAGGAACCGCTCGGGGCAAGACAGTGCGGGTGCGGTGCAGGTACGCTTCCATTACAAGGGTCTTTTGCACAACCCGCTGAAACTGGCCTGTCAGGTGATCGCCCGCCTGCCGTTGAAGCGAAAACCGTCTAAGGATAACGGGGTTGTAAAGCTTGCTCCAAGCATCACGACACTGTCTTTGATCAAAGACCCAGGAGCATCCTTCCGATAAGCTACTGCTTTGGCAATTTTCGGGAAACGCTCTTTGGCATCGCCAACCCAGACATCTGCTGCGCTCTGAAGCCGGCCAGCAAGTAGCAAGTCCGGGAAACACTTTTTAGCATCGCCAACGAAACCGCCCCTGGGAAACCACGGTCTCAAGGGAAAAGCCTCGCCTTTGGCACCAAAGGGCCTTTTCAGAAATCGCTGACAACTCAGGTGACTGACTCCCCTGACTCAATTATTAAGTCATGACCACCCCTGCCCTCACAGTCTAGTGGCATTTCCGTGGGGTTTCTGCTTGCTTAATCTTTGGGTGCTGAGAAAAAAATTGGCCAGACCTCCTGACTCAATTATTAAGTCATGGCCAGTAATTCCACCTGGGGGTCTTTCCTGGTTATAAAGGAAGCTAATTCGGGAATTTTTCGTCATCGAAGCATTCAGGAGTAACCGGGTGTTTCAACCGTGAGTTCGTCCAGCGCGAAAGGTTCAGCTGCCAACTGGGACGTGCGTTGAATAAGGCCTTCGATTGGAGAACAAGAGGTGACTATAGAGAGTTCCCTCAGCTTTGGGATCGTGAATTGGATGGCTTGTTCCCGTTGGCCGAGGGTTTTATGGCGGAAGTGAAGTGACATATTGAAAATGTGAAGCACGCTCATTCGGGTGATTGAATCATCTCTTAGCATCCTCAATCAGTGTGGCAGCGGGTCCAAGCAAGGCAACTGGTTGACATTGTGCAAGAACAGCTCTGGAGAGAGGTATCTCATAGGCTTGGGGCTGAGTTTTTGAGGGTGTTGATTGGTCAAGAGCGAATCGCCACTAACTACCCGGCTATGTGTGGCGCATCGCTCATAGTTGGCACAGGAAAGAATTCCTGGTGCGATTTGGCAGGGAAGGCCGGCAAAGGGGGCAGTCGTATAGCTTCTCTCAGCCAGGCCACGGTGGACCAATTAACCCTTGGTTTTTCTAATCCGGGTCAAGTATTGTTGCCCGGGATAGTGGCTTGGATATCCGGGAAGCGATCGAAATGCTTCTTGTCGAAAGTGGCTATCTTGAGAATACCGCGGCTCGTCATCCAGGCTACGTTATACGCATCAATGAAGTCCACGTTCTTCTCGTGGTGCCAAATTGTGGCCTGGAGGATCTCCTGAGCGTCCTGGATTTCCAGTCCGGGCGTGTTAAGAATAGCCAGGATCTTCTCGCGGACACTTTCTCGCGTCAATCCATAATAGCCCTCAAGGGTCCACACAATCTCGGCGATGACCAGGCCGTTGGTGACCAACAGTACCTGACCGGAGCCAGCTCGACGAAGCAGTTCTTCAACCGCGTCCGCCTTGGCCGGTATATCGTTGGTCAAAAAGCGGAGAAAAAGATTGGTGTCCATAAAGACCCGTTCAGGTTTCTTCACGCGACCTCCCTGCGGCTCGGGACCTCAGGACAGCCTTGCGAATCTTGGCGAAGTCCTGGGGGCCGTCAACGGGAATGGTTCCACGAAGATCCAACAAGGTCTCCCTAAGAGGTTTGACGAGGAGGTCATGGCCTTCAATTATGAACGCAATCCGGTCCCCCTCTTTCAGATGGACGCGTCGGCGAACTTCGCTAGGCAAGGTGATCTGCCCTCGCCTGCCAATCTTTGCGATTATCATGCAAAGGACCTCTGTGACAGACTAAAGTGTCTTTGACTGAGTGATCGCATTATGCCAGTCTAAATCCACCATGTCAAGAAGGATGAATCGCGTTATTGGCGAGACTTGGGTTACTCGAGTTGCTCGGGTCACTTTGGTTTGTTGAGTCAAGAGGATTGATCAAAAAGGGCGATTGCCTCGGTGGGCAAAGGGGATTAATTTGCCATTCCTCGTTAAAAGCCATGGGGTGCCTTTGGAAGTATTGAAGAAACTCAAACAGGACTTTACAAGTTAGCATCGACCGAACAAGGATATCCATTTGATATCAGGTAACAATCTGGTCAACTCACCTGTACGACCCTATTGTCTTTGATCTGGAAGCCCAAGGCCTTGAAAATGGCAAGCTGGGTGGGGGTGGTCTCCTCCAGGATACGCCTGGGTTTGCGCTGAGAGGCCATTAGGTATAGGGCAGTTCGAACCGAGCGCATCTGCTCCATGAGCTCCCGTGTGGAGAGCCTGAGGCCTGCCTGGGCAAGCCGGTTTCGAAGTATGGTCAGATAGGTAAGTGCTGCCATGCGCACGAAGGCATGGATGCGCAGCTTGGAGTCAGTCCAGTGATACTGGGGCACAAAGGCCAAATGGAAAGGGCACTGGGAGTCTCGGAACTGATCTTCCATTCTGAGAAAAGGCGCACCAAAGGGGTAAAGGGGTAGAGGATGAAGAGAGAAAAGGGAAATGCTCATTTGCTGCAATGAGTGATGGGGCGGGAAAGAGTTTGTGGGGATTTTTTATAAAACGAACTTATGGGTTCAAGACCACTTGGAAATTTCGCCTGCTGCTTTTCGTGGGGGCGTTGATTCTCCTGGTTTGCCGAGGAGTATGGGCGCCGGCTGTTGGTTTGGTTCTCGTCCATAGGGGGGAACTCAATGTAAGTGAGGTGCTCATCGTAGAGAACTTCGATACCGATTATCTGCTTTTCGAAAAGGCAGGAGAACTTCAGCGAGGTGGGTTTGCAAAAAGGGTTTGGGTACCTGTAGAAAGCTCAGGAAGGGATGAAACCAAAGCTGGATTGGTGCCCAAGGGCCTCGCCGAGTTCATGTGCCAAGTGGCCAAAATTCAGGAGCCGGAAATAATTCCCATCAGGAACACAGAGCCGATCACCTACAATCTTGCGGCCAAGATAGGCCAAAAGCTGGAAGGTGAAGGGGTTGGCTCGATAATCGTGGTGTCCCCGGCCTTTAGAAGCAAACGCGATTACCTGATCTACGAAAAAATCCTAAGACCAAAAGGCATAAAGGTCTATTGCGTGCCTGTTTATGGAGCCAAAACGCCTGAAAACTGGATCCAGTCGTGGCATGGAGTCCAGGAGGTTATGCTACAGCTCGGGAAGTTGATCTATTACCAGGTGAAAATGTAACGGTTGATGGGCTTTACTGATTCAATTGAGGTAATGGGGCTTGGGGAGGCTAGGGCATGTGTGGAAGCGATCCCAAGTTACCTCGCCCAATGCGATTTTGTGGACCTTCCAGGACATGCTGCCTAGCGCACACAGGAAGACCTCACTGGACCACCCCTTGGAAGCCACGGTGCCAGGGGAAAGACTCGGCCTTGGGCAAAGAAGGGCCTTTTCAGAAATCGCAGACAACTCAGGTGACTGACTCCCCTGAGTCAATTATTAAGTCAGGATGAGCCTCAGCCTCATGCTCGCTCCCATTTTCCAGAGGTGAACCGCTTGGTATGGTTTGGGCGTTGAACACACAAGTACAGGGCTTTCCTGACTCAATTATTAAGTCAGGATCAGCCTCAGCCCCATGCTTAGCTTGGGTTTCCCGGGGGTCTTTCCTTGCCCACCCTGTGGGGGTGTTGTTGTCCTGCTTCAGCTGGAATTGGAGTTTTCCTCTGGTTGTGATAACTATTGGGCTATTGGGAGGGAGGAGGAGGAAGACGCCATGAGC
>JBBFLE010000037.1 GCA_037481695.1 bacterium
CCCAGGCGTATCCTGGAGGAGACCACCCCCACCCAGCTTGCCATTTTCAAGGCCTTGGGTTTCCAGATCAAACACAGTAGGGTCGTACAGGTTAATTGACCAGATTGCTCCCTGATATCAACCAGATAGCCTTCTCAGGCCAACCCTAACTTGTAAAGTCCCGTCAAAGAACCGGAACAGATTCCCGAGGTCAAAATCGTTTTGGCAGGCCGGCTTGCTTCAAAACAGCATTGGCAGTGTGGCGAGATTTAATAGCACTGTCCACCACAAACCTTATCTGCGTTATCGGGCTAAACCAAATTTCATGATCGCCTTTCCCAGGCCGCTCAAAATAACACCCCGCTTCCCGCAGTATCTGCTTTAATTTGGGAGTCTAATTAGACATCAGCGTTGGGCCTGTCGAGCCACCTCAAAACGCCTTGTTATTATTTCGAATGGCACCTCGTCTTCGAAGTCAGCATTATTGGCAACTAGGAGTTCTGGAATAATTACTTTTAACTTGTCTACCAATGCCTCCATGGTTGCCGCTTCTGTAGCTAAGCCGGGGACATCATCGCTGGTAGCTACCCACACCATTGCTTCCTCATCCCACTCTGCTCTGACAAATAATGGCTTTCTCCTCATTGGCTCTTCCATTTTTCTTTTTATTTTACCCTTTTCATGCTTTACCTTTAACCCTATAGATCTACTACCCTGCCCTTCTTGAAGGTGCTAGTACTTTTGTGATGGAAAAACCTTCTCCGACCAACTCGAAAAGGGATGATGAAGGATAAGAACCTGGCATTAAGGGTTGTTGGGAGACTAGGCTCCGAAGTGAAGCCAAGGAGCCAGCTCAAGTGCGCCGAGGCCGATCTAGACGGCGCGGCGTGGATGAGCGAACCAGGACCATTGTGGAGCTGCTCTCTGGCACTGGCAATGCCCAAGTGGCCCAGGTGGCCTTCCGCTCTGGGGTCAAGGCCAAGACCCTAGAGAAGTCAAGAGAGGTTGCCTTGGAGGGAATCGAGCAGTTCATGCGGAATGGTTCGTGCAAGATTAGGAGGGAGAGGTAGCTTGAGCGTAAGCTCACGATCTTTGGAGCGGGCCTTTTCGGATTTGGCCATTGGCCACGGGTCGGTACAAAGGGCGTTATCCAAGCACTTTACTCGGCCCGGAAGCTCTCGGAGATGAGCCGTCAAAGCTCCCAGGGCAAGGCCACGGTTGTGCAGATATAAAGCCCTTCAGGGTGTTGGCGCAAGCCTATTACCTTAGAAAACGCAGATCTCCTTAGCGCAGGGCCAAGACTTGAACTCCAAAGGTAGCTCGCAGCCTTATGAAACAGGGAGCTTTTCCGCCTGAAGAAATGTCTCGACAAAAGGGGTACACTGCACTCCATGACAAGCTGACCTCCACTCCTACATAGACCCTCTTGCCCATCTTGGCACAGTGGGGACACATATATCTCTTTTGTTATTCCAGTAGGTCTTGCTATAATTCTTATCAAACCTCAGGTGGATCCTTTGGATTCGTGGCGGTTTGCAATGGTATGACAACCTATAGACAGCTTCTTCAAAGGATTCTTAGCGGACAGACAGATGCAAACATCCGGTTTGATGATTTGAGGAACCTGTTGAGTAGGCTTGGTTTCGAGGAAAGGAGCCGGGGAAGCCATCACATGTTTGTCAAGCAAGGGATAGAGGAATTAATAAATCTTCAAAAAGAAGGAGCTATGGCAAAACCATATCAGGTCCGGCACGTGCGAAGTATCATAATTTAGTACGGACTGTATGAACGGGGGAAAGATTGATGCATAAGTACGAGATCATCATCTATTGGAACAATGAGGACCAAGCTTTCATCGCCGAGGTTCCAGAACTTCCGGGATGCATGGCGCATGGGCAGACCCCCCACGAGGCACTCGCAAACTGTCAGGATGCAATTGAGCTTTGGCTGGAAACGGCAAAGGAGTTTGGGCGTACAATACCGGAACCAAGAGGCAGGCGACTAATGTATGCTTAACACCCAAAGGATACCACTCTTTTGTTCCTTAAATTTCGTTCTTTGTACCCGGAAATTGTAAGCAAGAGCTTCTGCTAACCGAAACTGCTGAATGGGCCGGCCCATCCCCTAACCCTGAGAAAACCAGCATCGCTCAGCCCTGACAAGAGCCTGGGAGACAGGCCTGGATGGAAGCCCTTTAACGAATAGTTTTGATAGGTTGAGCTTATTTCCCGCGTGCAAGTCGTATCGTCCCGTATTTCTTGCTTTGTTCTCACCTTGTGCTTGACATGTAGAACTTATGACGCATGATCTCTCCATCCTGGATTTGTGAAGGAAAACCTTTGGCTATAGAACCTACCCGTACCTGCACGGTAGTCAAAGCGTTGGCAGTAAGTGAGGCTCAAGTGGCATAGGTATCTGGCAACCGCACAGAACATCCCCCCACGACCGGAGCAGGCCGAGGGCAGGAGAAGACCCCCCAGCCAATCGAGCGCTCCGAAGCCCCACCTCCAGTACCTGAGTGTAACCGCCTCTTCGTCCTCCCAGCTTGCGCCCTACTGGTCCTTCACATCGTGGCCTTGGTCATCCTAACGATTTTGGAATTTGTCCGGTAAACATCTGCCACTCCCACCAGAAGTGCCTGCCGGCCGGGTTTTCACAATTGCACTTCCCACAACCTTTGGGTCTTCCACATTAGTCACCAAGGTTCCGGCCTCACAAGTTGTCAGGATTGGGAAAATCGTCCAAGCTCCCATCAGCCAGCCAGCTCGACCAACTGCCTGAAGGCCCGGGAGACCGGGGAAGTGGTCAAGATCCCTAGGTCCGTCAGGTTCGCCAGCTCCCTTTGGACCGGCTGCAAACAAAGCCCGGTCTCGTACATCACCTCTCGCTGGTAGAACTCCCTGTCCGGATTGGTGCAAAACAATAGCACAATCTTCGCCCTTGATTGGCTGCCAAAGAACATGGTGAGCCATTTCTCAGGATCTGGCCTGGGGCTTGAGGTGGCTTTCTCTCTCACCAAGAAAGGCCCCTGGATGCCATTTCTGGTCCTGACTTAATAATTAAGTCAGGAGATCTAGCCAATTTTTTTGTCAGCACCCAAAGATTAAGCAAGCAGAAACCCCACGGAAATGCCACTAGACTGTGAGGGCAGGGGTGGGCATGACTCAATAATTGAGTCAGGAGGCTCCATGATTTCTTTGGCCAGCACCACAGCAAAGGCAAGGAAAGACTCCTGGAGACGGACTGTAAATCATTGTCTCCTCCCTATTCGATACTCAGTATCCCCAATAGAACCCTATCCCGTAAAAAGCGACATCCAGGCTCAAGAACTCCGGCCACTTCGGCTGGTTTTCTTTGCGTGTATGAAAGGACCCTCAAACAACTCTGATTCCCGTTTTCAATCCCTCCCCTCTTCAAATCGGAACATTGCAAGCCTGACCCGAGGTTTTTTCCTTTTGGATGGAAAGCTGCAGTCTATTTGATTACAATGTAATCGGTTCTGAGCAGGAGGTATCAAAATGCAGATAACGGTTAGAATGCCCGATGAGTATGAAGAAAAGCTTCGTAGCCTTGCAAAAAAGATGGGACTAAAAAGATCCGATATCGTTCGTATGGCCATTCAAAGTTTCCTTGAAGAATACTGCGAAAGCGACTACCGAACTCCTTACCAGAGAGCAGGGCATCTTCTTGGCCTTGTATCTAGTGGCAAGAAAGATCTCGGTCAGCGCCATCGCCATTATCTAATCGAAAAACTGAGGAGCGGTTCAAGATGATGCAGGCGTTGATGGATACGGGCCCCTGGGTTGCTCTTATTGATCGTAGTGAAGAAAAGCACGACGAGTGCACCGATTGGTTTCGCCATTTCGAGGGAAGCATCTTTTCTTCAGAAGCCGTGCTCACAGAGATCCTCTATTTACTCAACTTTTCCTTTAAAGCCCAGGCTGCTGCCATCGAATTCGTACTGAATGGCGCCATCACTTTAGTTCCGTCAAGTCACGATAGCCTTAAACGAGTAAAAAAATTGATGGAGAAATACAAAGACACTCCGATGGACTATGCGGATGCTACCTTGGTCTCCCTCGCGGAGGATTTATCGATCCGCCATGTTGTTACACTCGATTGCACGGGTTTTGAAATCTACAAATTGCCTTTCAAGCAATCTTTTATTCTTCTTCCTTAGCTCTCTCTGAACGCCAGATTCCTTTATCCCTCGCCCCCCTCCCATCGAGAGCTTGAGCACCCAGACCCGTAACCGCCTTTTTCAACATTCCATTGTTCCATCCGGGTATAGCTTGAGGCAGTTGGAGGTTAGAAGTTTGAGGCAAAAGAAGTAACGTGTGGTCGTGACTGAATAATTGAGTCAGGAGATCTCGCAAATTGTGTAGTCAGCACCCAGAGGATAGGCAAGGAAAGACCCCCGTGGAATGAGAGTGGGGCATGGGGGTAAGAGTAGTCGTGACTTAATAATTAAGTCAGGGGAGTCGGTCACCTGAATCGTTAGCAATCCTTGGAAAGGGGCTTTCGCGCCGAGGCCCCGGTCTTTGCCTGGACACCGTGGGTTCCGAGAGCTCGTTGCGTGATGGCCAGCTATGTTCACAGCACCGCGCTCTCTCTCTATCCCAGCAGGGCATGCCCGGCCAAGTAACCGTGGATCCCCTCCAAAACCACAAATGCCCTTTCCATGTGGCCTTCATGC
>JBBFLE010000038.1 GCA_037481695.1 bacterium
TTTTAAACTCGCTCTCTACCACGGCTTGGGCAAGCTCCCTATGCCACAGTTAACCCACAAATTCTTGTGAGGAGCCGAAAATGGGAAATTTCTTGGTTGGAAAAGGCTTGACATGAGAGAAAGTCATGTAGGAGAAATTCCCAAGAGCTCTTCTTTGGGGGGCTCCATTACCTGAGTCATCTTCACTGCATGCATTCATAGGGCATGGACGCCTTCAGATGCGCAACAGGAATTGCGCCTTATGAGTTTTTCCCAAGAGCTTGGCCGCCAGGGTGTCTATGATCAGGTTCACTGGCTGGAGAGTCAAGGAAGGCAGGTGGTTTAGCCCTTCTCGATTACTTCCCTGAGCTTTAGGGCCAGCTTGTTTAGGCTAAAGGGTTTTTCTATGAAGTTTACCCCTTCTTGAAGAACGCCGTGGTGCACTATGGAATTGGCCGTGTAACCAGACATGAAAAGACACCTGAGTTCAGGCTTTTCTTTCTTGAGAATTTCCCAGAGCTCCTTTCCGCTCATCTGAGGCATAACCACATCGGTGAGCAAAAGCTGAAGCTCCTCCTTGTGGGCTGCTGCCAGATCCAATACCTCTTGAGGTGAAGATGCTGCCAACACCTTGTATCCCAGGGTTTTCAAGAACTTCTGGTAAACTCTGACCAGGGATGGATCGTCTTCCACCAAAAGGACCGTTTCGGTCCCTTTGGGGAGAGCATCAGGATGCACACGCTCGAGCAGCTGATATTGCTCAGCTCCCCGGTACCTGGGCAGGTAGATTCTGAAAGTGGTGCCTTTGCCAGGCTCGCTGTATGCGTTGATGAACCCGTTGTTTTGCTTGACTATGCCCCAAACCGTGGAGAGACCCAAACCTGTTCCCTTTTCCACGCCTTTGGTTGTGAAAAAGGGCTCGAACACATTCCTTAAGGTCTCTGCATCCATTCCGCAGCCGTCATCTGTGAATGCCAGCATCACATACTCTCCGGGAGTAAAGCCAGCATGTTCCCTGCAGTAAGCCTCGTCCAGCTCAATGTTCTGGGTCTCTATGGTGACCTTTCCTGTCCCTGAAATGGCGTCTCTGGCATTTACCGCAAGATTGGCCAAGATTTGGTCCAACTGAGTTGGGTCCATATAAACGGTCCAAACATCCTGGCCTGGCACCCATACCAGGTCTATGTCTTCCCCTATGAGTCTTCTTAGCATCTTGAGCATGTTGGCAATGGTGATGTTAATATCAAGAGGTTTTGGAGAGATGATTTGTTTTCTGGCAAAGGCCATGAGCTGCCTAACCAAAGAGGTTGATTTTTCGGCAGCTCGCATGATCTCTCTCAGACAGCGTTCCATGGCCTTGTTCCCCTGAGCCTCTCTTAACCCTAGCTCCGCGAATCCCGTCACGACGGAGAGCATGTTGTTGAAATCATGGGCCACTCCTCCAGCCAGGCGGCCCACTGCCTCCATTTTTTGTGCCTGTAGAAACTGGGCTTCTATTTTTTCCTTTTCCTCCTGGATCCTCCTCTGCTGGCTCAGATCCTGCAAGTAGACCAGGTATGCAGTTTTACCTTCCCATGAAAACTCTGCCGTATGACCCTCAACCCATGTGGCCTCTCCGGAGAGGCTGATCACCTTGAACTGAACCTTATCTTCCACCCTCTGGCCTTTTGCCCTTCTGCTGTAGCGCTCTGCTATCAGTTCGCGGTCCTCTGGATGGGTAAAATCCAGGTAGTGGGCCTTGAGAACCTGATCCATACTGGCCCCGAAAAAGCTCAGTGCCTTGGGGTTGGCGTAGCGGATTTCTTCATCTTGAACAACAACTATTCCCTGGGAGGCGTTTTCTACCAGGGATCGGAAATTCTCCTGGGCTGCCCGTAGGGCCTCTTGGGTGGCCTTGAGCTCTGTCACATCTGTGGCCACATGGATCAACTTCTCCAGGTTCCCTTCCTCATCGAGAAAAGGTGTGCATGAAACCATGAAAGTTCTGCCCTCTTTGGGGTACTCCACCACAGATACTGTTCTTCCCTTTACACCTTCCAAGAGCTTCATGCAGGGGCAATGAGCCGGAGCCTGCTGGGTGCCATGAAAAACCTCGTAACACTTTTTGCCCAGAAGCTCCTCTTTGGGAAGCCCGCTCATGTCAATGGCAGCCTGATTGACCTCCAAGATATTAAGATCAGGACTTAGTATGACGGAAGGATGACCTATGGCCTGGAAGATCTGCTGCCACTCACTGCGGGAGCGCTCCAGCTCCCTTCTCAGGGCTCTTTCCTCGGTCTGATCCCTGAAGACCAGTACAACACCCACCACCTGACCCTTTTCATCCCTGATGGGAGCTCCGCTGTCTGCAATTGGTCTTTCCGTGCCATCTTTGGAGATGAGAATAGTGTGATTGGCCAGACCTACCACCAATCCTTCCCTCAAAACTCTGTGTACGGGGCTTTCAACGCTTTTGCGGCTCTCCTCGTTTATTATCTGGAAGACCTCCTCAAGTCTTCGAGACTTTGCCTCGGCTTCATCCCATCCTGTCAGCGCTTCAGCCACAGGGTTCATGATCTGGATGTTGGCATGCTGGTCTGTTGCGATCACAGCATCCCCTATGCTGTAAAGGGTAGTTCGAAACCCCTCCTGGGCCAGCCTCAACTCGCGCTCTGAGCTGTAGAGTCTCTTCCAGAGCCTGGCTCTCCCATGACGTATCCAAAGGGCTGCAAGGCTTGCGAAAAGAAGCAAAGAAAAGCCCACAAAAGAGGCCGCCACCCATCCCCTGTAACGGGCCTCCTCCAGGATCTCCTTGGTATCCAGCTTGGTGACCATGAACCATGAAGTGCCAGACACAGGCCTGAGATCTGCCATTACTTCCACACCTCTATAATCCTTTCCCAGGAACATCCCGGTCTGGCCCATTGCCGCCTGGACCGAGGGAAGCTCTTTGCGGTCAAGGGGAATGCTCAGGGAAAGGGCAGTAGAAGCTCTGTGCCTCAGCTCATTCAAAAATATTACAGAATTTCCTTCCTGTCTCACGAGCAAGGTTTCCGCCGAGGGGCTGGGTGTAGGCCAGGATTGAACAATAGGAAAGAGGCTTTCCCTCAGATCGCTTCTCATTACCAGGAAGGCCAGAAGGCGGCCGGTCTTGTCTGTGACAGGGCATACTGCATCCAGATGAATCTTTCCATTAGGGCAGATGTAAGGCTCTGAGAGCACAGGTCCTTTCAGGTCCCAAGACCTCCTGGCTGCTTCATTGGTATAAGGATCTACTGGATCCGGGTCTTCCTTTGCGGACAAAAGCATGCTCCAGCCGTCAGGGGATAGAATGATCACGTCGTCATACCCAAAAGCTTCCCTGTCCATGCGCAACCTGCTCTTCCAGGCCTCCAAGCGGATAGAATCCTCGGGGTTGGAGATCCAATCCTCCAGACTTTTTGTAAAAAAAGGACTTCGCGCAGGCCTTGCAGCATCCCTTGCCCTGGTAACGAGCCAGGTAGTCACTGCCCTGGACTTTTCCTGGGCAATGGCCGCCAGATTCTCATATTTGTCCTGGCAGAGGGAGTGGAACTCTCTTTGGTAATACACATACCCTGCAGAGGCCACCAAGACAGAAAACAGGGCAAAAACCAGCAATACTGCTGCAAGGCTTCTCTTCAAATCCGGCTCCTTCCGGTTCATTGCAAAACTACCCCAACAGAGCCTTCCCATGGGAAGGCTCGAGATCAGCAGTTCCAATTCCACCCAGTTTCTTGCAACGATAGCAACAATTATCAGACAGCGGGGCGAGGCGTCAAGAAGAATTGATTTGGGGTTCTTGTGAATCCTTTCATCCAGGGGCTATATGGGCTCTTCCCTTTGGGTCCAAGTGAGATGCAATAAGCTTTGTGGGGATTTGCCGAGTAAAAATGTTTGGGGGCTTTCGCCCCCGAAACTTTCTCTGGGTAAGTAACTTTTGGTTTTGCTTTTTTATGTTGCAGCAGGATTAGAATCTGGCGAAATTGGCCTCCTCCTCATCCAGGGGGAATACCTCCTGGGGTTTTCTTGAGAGCCTTGGGGAGCCGTTACCTTTGTCAGCTCGCCTGGGAGAAGAACTGAGGTCTTTATATGAGGGGCCTTGAGGGAGCTCTTTGGCTTGCTCTGCTTGGATATTCTTGGCTCCTTGGGCTTTCTTGGCCCCTTGCACCAGTGCCACCAGTTCTCCCACCAGTTCTTTCATGGCCTGGGCCTGTGCCTGGAGCTCCTCTGAGGCAGAGGCGCTTTCCTCTGCATTGGCTGCCGT
>JBBFLE010000039.1 GCA_037481695.1 bacterium
AAAATTTGGAAGGCTCACTACAAAGAAATCAAAGTGTTACCGAACACAACCCCGAAAAAAGTGCCAAAGTTGGGTTATTAGGTTGGCTGTAGTGCTGTGGGCTCCCTGTTTCCACCCCTTCCCCGGTGCCATCACATTTTGCAGCACCACAGGGGCAGCTGGAGGCGCCAGTTTGGGCATGGGCAGGGACCTGGCAGAATTTTGTAAACGAGCCCACGTTCCCCACGATGTGTTTGCTGGAGTCATTAGGTCTGGGCTGGATCCAGAGCAACGAGGCCTTCGGCCCGGGCCGCGCGGAGAAGCTCCCGGTCAGAGGCCACAAAGGTGATGCCTTTTCTTGCTGTCTGCTTGAGTCAAAGGGCCGAGGCCAGGTGCACAGTGTCTGCCGCACGCAGTGAGTGCTTCTGGATGAGAGCTTTTACCAGAGGGTGCAGTTCCTCGTGAAACTCGATCACCACTAGCGATACCCAGTCCTTCTCCAACTGATCCAAAAGCTCTTCGAGAAGGTCTTTTCCCAGGTCCCCGGCCCGATAATTCCTGCACAGAGCTGACAAGATCTCCGGATAGGCGAGTCGTGGAACAAAAGGGGGACGTAGTTCCGATATTTCCGTTATTAGGCTGGGTATGTTACGGGCTGCCTGTTTTGACCGCGGCTAGGGTCATCACATGGTCGAACACCCCGGGGCGTCCGCTTGCGCCAGTCTGGGCATCCCGAGGACCTGCCAAAACTTTGTGCATCAGAAGAGGTGGCTATGGTCTCCAAGGTGCTTGTTGGCCACACAGGAACTGCGAGCAGCCACAATAAGATCAATCAACTTTTTGTGCGGGCTTTCCCGGGTCTGTGGGGTATGCTCTTTCAGGACAAACCTAGATGAATCTTAATTGCCTCCTCCATGAGTCGCATGTCGTCTTGATCCAGGTAGCCGATGAAGGCAACAAGCCGACGCTTGTCCAAGGTTCGAATTTGATCCGCCTTGACCTTGGAGTCCTTGGGGAGGTTGCCTTTACCCTTGGTAAGTAGAACTTCGAAAGGATAGATCTTGGTTAGATTCTGAGAGGTTAGGGGAAGGACGGTTACAGTGGGGGCAAAGGCATTGTTCTTGTCATTTGATACCACAACGACAGGTCGCGTCTTGGAGATCTCACTTCCTATCACCGGATCCAGGTTCGCCAAGAACACGGCTCCTCTTTTAATATTCATCCCAGCCCTCCAGGTCCGCAGGCTCGAACTCTTTGGCGAACTCGACAGACTCTTTGGCCCTGGCTCCATAGCCCTCTTCGAGAAGCCGGTCTAGTTCTGCTTTTTTGGCCTCCTGGATCTTCTGCCTGATGGCTGCGGCAATGAACTGGCTTCTTCCCCTTTGTCCTGCCAGTTTCTCCAATTCTGATGCCAGATCTTTTGGAATAGTGATGTTCAGCCGGACTGTACGCATAAGTCTCCTCCAAAAAGCAGCTACA
Organism: bacterium; assembly: GCA_037481695.1. Lineage (NCBI taxonomy): Bacteria > bacterium. Next base: position 1,459 of record JBBFLE010000039.1, read on the forward strand.
TATATACGTATGAAGTATCCGCACAGATAATGCGTCTGTCAACAAAAAAGGGGACGTAGTTCCGATATTTCCGTTATTAGGTTGGTTATAGTGCCATGACGTGCTGCAGCACCGCAGGGGGGCCCGCTTGTGCCAGCCTGGGCATGCCAAGGACCTGACAAAACTTTCCAAACGGCCCCACGTTAACAAGACGTGCACTGATTGGTCGGGAGGGGGTTGGTTGAAGTATGATCATCCTAGAGGGAGAATCCGGGCCCTCAGCCGCTCTTCGTCCACCACTATAAGTGCCCCTTCATCCAAGAAAGAGGCATATTGGTCCAGGACCTGAATTACCAGGGCACCTAAATGCTCGGGGCTGGTGTCCTGTGCGCGGACCTGGATAACGCTCGGACCGCTTGCCTGGGTGACGGCTAGTGCCGAGCCGAAGTCGAGGTCATGGGTGAAAACAATGTAGCCGTTAGCGAGAGCCCATTTCATGACCGTACTGTCCGAGGCTCGGGGATCACCGAGTGCAGACCAGTGGCATGCTACCAATCCATGCTCCTCGAACAGAGTCACCCATTTGGGTGAAAGATTCATGTCTACGAGAATCTTCATACACTGGCCAGGGGGACCTCGAGTTCCTCAACTCGCCAGGCGGCATAGGCTAGGGCCTCCTGGATATCCTGTTCCTCCAGGTAAGGATACAGTTTCAGGATTTCCTCAACCGTGTGCCCGGAGGCCACAAGCCCTACTACCATCCCGACAGTGACACGCATCCCCCGAATACAGGGTTTGCCCCCCATGACCTCAGGGTTCATTGTTATACGTGTCAGCTTTTTCACGGTTAGCTATCCTCTTAAAGATCGGCAGTTTTCAAAAGCATTGTATCATACTAAGGCCGTAGTGCGTAACGAACAGTAAAGGGGGACGGGGGAGGGGGACGTAGTTCCGATATTTCCGTTATTAGGTTGGCCATGGCGTAACAGGTTCCCTGGGATAGGATTGGGGGATGCGGATTCAGCATTTCGGGTTGCCCAGCGCCCGCCTCGGAAAGAAAGGAAAAGAGACAGGTTAGTCAAAGGCTCTATGGGACCCGGACAACGGCCCCGAACTGCTCAAAATGCTCATCAAAGGCAAATGCCTTTGGAATTTGCAGCCTTTCGATGAGCACCTTGCTCGTACAGTCCGTAAAAGACCACCCCTTGTCTTTGAAATGAACGAAGACCTCCCATGCCCTTGTGAAATCCTCCGGGGTTACTCTTGCTATGTGGCATAAATTCCGCTGTAGCAGTACTTCTCCAGCAGCAACTGCCACCTTATGGCTCTCACGGATCTTCAGAAGTGTAAAGAGCTCATCTAGGACATAGTCCGAGGTAACGAGCCTAAGACTGTTTTCGGCCAGCCATTTCTTTGCAGCCAAATGTTCAGGATCACGCTTTACAAAAAGGGCAAACCAAGCGCCGGTATCAACAAAGACGTTCATCAGATTGAACCATAGAGGTAATCATCATGATCTCGGTTGCTCACCGTAGGGCCATCCTGCCTAGAAAGTCCTACAACATACTCTATCGCTGCCATAAGCCTTTGGCTTTCTTCATCGGAAAGCGGAGCCGAGGCAATCCGGTCGGTTTCCTCCGGAACGAGGATCAAGACACGCACCTCTCCTGCGGGCACATCCACCCTCTCCCTTAGTCGGATTGTACCGTCTGCCAGCAAATCTCCTTTTGCCTCCACCGCCTTCATTCCTTACCCCCCAAAAGAATCTTCAATGAGTTGAACCATCCCTTCACATGGCCACAAAGTTCAACAACTAGTGTCTCGCAAGTAACCTTCATTTGCTGTTCTCACCCCCACCCTTGCCATCCCCTCTGCACTATTTCCCATTCCGCGGCAAGAGAAGATGCATGCAGAAGGGTCAACGGCCAGAGGATTTCACGAGAGTAACTCCGAGACACAACCCTGGATAAGAACAGCATATCTCCAAGAAAGCGCCCTCGCTACCCCACAAGTTGAATACGGAGACTCGCTTGCGTTTGCTCTACGCTTTCTCCCCTGTTTTCCAGAATAAAATACTTTTGGCTGGATTATAACATGTTTAACCCAGATTTCGCTTTACGTGCATTTGAGGTTTTCGCGTGTCATCTGGTGGCGTTTTTGGTGCCAGAGACTGGGCC
>JBBFLE010000040.1 GCA_037481695.1 bacterium
TCAGTCTTCATGGGCGCTTTCTCCTTTCTTTGAGGTTGTCTTTTCGTCAAACCCCTCTTTAAAGGAAAAGCGCCCTTTTTTCTAGTCCCAAAAATTTACACAAAAGTTTTTACACCACCGGGGTACGGTGGAGCAAGTAGCGTTCCGCTTTGGGATGCAGGCCAAGACTGTGGAGAAAATGCGGCAGGTGGCTCTGGAGTGAATCCAGCAGTCCCTCAGGAAACGCGCCAGGACGGTTTGGCAGCCATTGTGCCGGTAGTGGACTGCGGGGATAGCTACGCACTGGTCTGGGAGGTGAGCAAGAGCCAAGAGGCTTCTGTGGGTCTGTTTCTTTTCGAGAAGGCCTTGAAGGCTGAGGTTGGTACCCCCAAGGGTGCCCTGGAGCTTGGAGCTCAGAACAGACCACGATCCCCAGTACACAGCCAGTGTGAGGCGTTTTGCTTTAGGTGGAGAATTGAGCATACGCTTGCCCTTGTAAGGCGTCCTATGGGCAATGCTGCGGCGGACCCCGCTAAGGCCGGACAGAGACTCAAAGTAGAGCTGGTCTACGCCACAGACTGGCAGATGATCACTGAGCTTCGCGAGGCAATCAATGTGTGGCTGGAGAATTACCACCACAGCCGGCCTCACCAAGCGCTCAACTGGCAGACCCCGGCTGAGCGAACGGCCAAGAACCTGAGTCCCAAAGTGGAGCTTGCAGCTTGATGTAACAGAAGAGGTTTCCCATCACAAAAAGTGTCTCCACAAACGGGGGGACAACGAAGGCGCTTAATATATAACTTCAACATCAAAGTGACCACACTAATTCGAGTAACTGTTTAAAGAAACAAATCCTCCCTCTTCACATGCTTCAGCAAGGGAAACCTTTTGTCCTTTTCCGAGAGAACAGGATCACGGACGGGCCACTGTATGCCAAGCTCTGGATCGTCCCACCTGACCCCCCTTTCATGGCTTGGGGAATAGTAATCCGTGCACTTGTAGCAAAAAAGCGCATCGCGGCTTGTGACGCAAAAGCCATGAGCGAAGCCCTCAGGTATGTAGATTTGTTTGGGACAACGCTCTGAAAGCGTCATTCCAAACCATTTCCCGAAGGTGGGAGAGCTTTTTCTCAGGTCCACCACTACGTCGAACACCTCCCCCTTTATCACCCAGACCAGTTTCCCCTGAGGCCTTTCAATCTGGTAGTGAAGTCCTCTCAAAACCCCTTTCTGGGAATAGGAAAGGTTGTCCTGGACGAACCTGGCACGGACACCGCTTTCCAAGTATCTTGTCTCTTGGTACGTCTCCCAGAAGAATCCTCGCTCGTCCCCGAAAACCATCGGCTCTACTATGAGAACCTCTGGGAATACCTCAGAACTAATCACCCTCATGGTTTGCACTCGGGGCTCCCATTCACCCCCTGAACACCGACTCCTTAACGAAGAGCCTGGCTACCTGAGCCTCTTATGGTATCGCCCTAAACTTCCGCTTGGCTGAAGTATGAAAATCACTGGCTTTCTCCTCTTTTCCGAGACCAACTTAATGACGAAAACTATTCGAGCTTACTTCACCTTTCTTACTTCACCTTTCCTTTCCCAGCAACAATAGTAGAAAACCTTTCTTTCAATAACGCCAATTTTGATATCAAATTGAAAAAAGCCTTACACCTCTTAACAAGCCAAACTCTTTATCACCATATCAAACTGCTCTCTATGACAAAAGAGTTCCATAGCATTTCTTCCCCCCTTAATGAAGTTCATATCTGTGAAAGAAAAAACGCAACTTCGCGGTAAAGTAGTTTCTTCAAAATCCCCCTTTCCTCCCTAATTCAAAACATTCTCCTCTTTCTGACTGGCCGTATTTCTTATCCCGGAAACGTTATCCTATGATAAGAAAAATTCACGACCCATCAGGTTGTACTGGTTCAGCGTGAATTGGAGAAACCTCCTTTGGAAATAAGCTATATTACCGAGTCCTAGATTGGCTCGGTCATCAGACAGAGGCAACCAACTGTGGGACTGGCATTTGAGATCCCGCCCTGCTTGCAATGCGCCTCTGCCTTCTTTTGTCCCTGGCCTCCTGGAGCTTACGGTCTCTTTCAGCAAAGATCTCCTGTTCTTTGCCCTCAAGCTTGTCCTTAGGGGTAATGTACCCAATGGCACTGTGCAAGCGCTTCGTATTGTAATGCTCTACAAAGGCTCCCACAATCCTTCTGGCCTCATCCAAAGACAGCGGACACAGCGCTCGGATGCATTCCCGCTTCAGGCTCTTGTGCCATCGCTCAATCTTGCCATTGCTCTGGGGATAATAAGGGGATGTCCTCACATGGCTCATCCCGCTTATCCTGATGAACTCCTTGAAGTCTTTGGCAATGAACTGCGGCCCATTATCGGAGATCACCCTGGGCTTCTCACCTAGGTACTTCTCTTTAGCCCTCTGAAGGGTGATCTCCACGTCAGCCTCGGTCATGGATTCCCAAATCTCCCAGTGCACAATGTAACGACTATAGCCATCAAGGATGCTGATCAGGTAGTAGAAGGTGCTTCGAATGTTCAGATAAGACACATCAATGTGCCAGTGCTCATGAGCTCGGCAAGGCCCTTCAAATCCATTGCCCTTACTGGAGCTCTTGCCATTCCATCTCCTGAGCAATCCTGCCTCAGATAGCACCCTATACACAGTACTTGGACTAACGGCCACCACGTCCTCATCCAGCATCATGAAAGCCAACCTACGATACCCCTCATCCCGATGCCTAAAAAAGAACTCTACAATCCTTTGCCTCTCCCAGTCTTCCAACCAAAAATCCCTGGGAATCCAATGATTGTGCTCGTTGACCCTGCCGTATCTCCTCCTCCAGTCATAAAACTTGCTAGAACTGATCCCTATCCATCCCACAAACCGGCAAATATCAATCCCTGTTCGTCTAGACCAATACCCTACAAAATCCACAATACCATCCCTGATATCATGAGCCACCCAGATGGCCTTCAGATTACCCCAAAATTTTTTTT
>JBBFLE010000041.1 GCA_037481695.1 bacterium
TAGGAAGTACGGGATTTGATTCATGCTTTCAAGTCCCTATAAACCAATCCCACCCACAAATTCGTGTATGGAGCCCCTTAAAGCTTTGAGATTTGGAAATTCCCAGATGCCCAAGTCAGAAGAGCCTCTTTCAAGTGTCTCACCCTTTGGCTTTTTTTCATCCGAAAGCCGCAACAGCAAAGGGAATGCCACTTTGCCCAAAAGCTGTAAACCATTTGAGATCAAATGGTTATGGCCAACAAATCAGAGAAATATCTTTTTTTGAAGGAAAACGGTCCTGTGATGGCGGACTGAAATGAAAATGTTTCCGGAAAAACCGGACTAGAGTTGGGCCATGCCTTTGATTATATTTTGTGTCTTTTCAAGAGTTCATATAGTTGGGACCGTGATAGACCAGAGACCATGCAGGCCTTGGGAATGTCTTTCCCACAGCGGCGGACAAGTTCTTGTAGGTACATCTTCTCCGAGAATGCCCTGGCTTCCTTTATGGTGGGCAAAGGATCAGGCCATTGCCAACCCCCAGGAGGCATGGCCGGGGTGCTAGAGTCCGATGCAGGCGGATTCTTGAACGGGTGCGTTCTTATCTGGTGTGGCAGGTGCACAGGGTACAGGATCGGCGCCGGGTGTGCCGTAACTATCATACTTTCCAGGGTGTTCACCAGCTCTCTTATGTTCCCAGGCCATGAGTATTTTGCAAGAGTATCCAATGTCTCGGGGGAGAAACCTTTTATCTCCCATCCATACTTGGCACAGATGCGCGCTACATCACCAAAGCCTTGATGTCGTCTCCTCTGTCCCTAAGGGGAGGCAGGTGGATGTGCAGGGCCATCAGACGGTGGAGCAGGTCCTGCCTGAAGCGACCTTGTTTGACGAGAGCTTCAAGATCTCTGTTGGTTGCGGCAACCAGCCTGAAATCGCTTTCCAATTCCTCCCGGCCACCCACCTGGCGGTATTTTTTCTCTTGCAACACCCTCAGAAAAGCCTTTTGAACCGATATGTCTAACTCTCCTACCTCATCCAAAAAAAGGGTTCCTCCATGAGCCTGTCCCACTAAGCCCTTACTTTCCTTCTCAGCGCCTGTAAAAGCCCCCCTTACCTGTCCGAAAAGGGTGCTTTCCACCAAGTTCTGGGGAATGACAGTGCAGTCCACGACCACGAACTGGGCCTGAGCCCTGAAGCTTTTGGCATGAATGGCCCTAGCTACTAGCTCCTTTCCGGTGCCCGTTTCTCCGGTGATCAGAACAGTGACATCTGATGTGGCCGCTCGAGCAGCTTGTTGCAGACAGCGGATAAAGGCAGGGCATTGCCCCACTATTCCATCCACCCTGATGGCTTCCAAGGCCAAGTCTGCTTGTTTTAGCTCTCGGTATTGAAGAGCCCTGATGAGGGAGAGTTCCAGCTCGCTTACAGATGCGGGCTTTTGAATAAAATCCCAGGCTCCGCTTTTGAGAGCCACTTGGGCGGCTTCTGCACCTCCGGCTCCTGTTATGATTATTGGCTCCATACACGAATTTGTGGGTGGGATTGGTTTATAGGGACTTGAAAGCATGAATCAAATCCCGTACTTCCTA
>JBBFLE010000042.1 GCA_037481695.1 bacterium
TCATGGGCGCTTTCTCCTTTCTTTGAGGTTCTTATCTTGTCAACCCCTCTTTAAAGGAAAAGCGCCCTTTTTTCTAGTCCCAAAAATTTACACAAAAGTTTTTACGCCACCCGTGCCATATTGCGGGCATTTGAGACGATTGAAAAGCGTCTAAAAGAAGAAGGGCCAAGAGCTCTCACAGCCTATATGCCTCTGATTTCAAAATACGACCTTCATATTCTTGAAATATGCAAGAGTGCTCAAGAACTCTCCAAGGAGTTAGCGCGGAACTGGCTGAGCACCTATATGCTGAATTGCACTGAAGACGACCCTCGTGTTAGCGAATGTGTTGATTTTTTTTCAAATTACGATATACACAAAAGGCATGGACGTAGCATCGACCGATGCAAGGCCAGTCAACTGGGACTAAAAGTGATCAATGTAGAAGAAATAGAAGGTCTTGCTGACCTTGTGCGTAGCCTCTACAATGAATATGAGCTATGGTTCGACAATGCATCTTTTTATAAAATGTTTGAAAATGCAAGGGGCATTAATTGGGGTCGGCAATCTCATACCGTTACTATGCAGCTTCCGGTTTTGGTTCCCCCCGGTATACCCCAGCCAGCGCCTCAGCCTGGTCCACCAGAGCGATCTGGATAGTTCTCGGATCAGGTGATTGATAGAAGGGCCACAATTTCATCTAGCTTTAGCGCATCAGCCGACGTTGCCTCTTCCTTGCTCCGGCAACGCGGCTGATGCAAAAGCCGTTGGGAATGCTTCAAAGGAGGATTTACATGGAACATTGTCAGGCTCCTCCGGGGTGGGGAAATGATCCTCTGTCCAAGTTTTTACAAGACACTACAGAAAATATTTATGCCACCTTCCATAATCTGAAACAACTCTACAATCCACTCCAACATATACATCAGGTTTTTACTAAAGTTGCCGAGAATATGAATAGAACGCCTCATCTACTCGCATTTTTTTTCCTTTTTCGATCTCATTCCGCTTACTTAGCGGGCGTCAGGCTGGCTCTGAGCGGTCAAATTCCGGAAGCCTATATGGTGCTGAGGGGATCTCTTGAATGTGCTCTTTATGGTTTGTATGTAGCTCGCAAGCCATCAGTGGGGGAAGTCTGGCTGCGACGAGATGAGGACGATGAAGCGAAAAAGAAGGTAAAACAAGAATTCAAGGTTTCAAATCTTTTCGAGGTATTGGGAGTAGAGGATCGTAAACTCGCAAACATCGCGAGGAAGTTTTATGAGATAACAATTGACTATGGCGGTCATCCCAACCAGCAAGCTTTCACATCTGTTATGAAGACGGAATCAGACGAATCGAAGATCACGTTTAAAGTACCTCACATAATTGGTAATGAGCCTGCCCTTCATTTGTGTCTTAAACCCAGATTTCGCTTTAATTGATTTCAGTGGGGAGAGGAGCGGCGGTTTCATCGTGTAAGGTCTTGAAATGAAAAGCCTCCTTGGTGTATGTTT
>JBBFLE010000043.1 GCA_037481695.1 bacterium
GTATCTGATCACAGGGTCGTAGATGCTAGTTGAAGAATTTTCATTCAAGGGTTTGTTTTTCTGGCATTTTATGGGTTGTACAAATTTCAGGGGTGTGCTATATATGAATCCATGGCTGACGCACGGCACATGGACCCCGATAAATACCCAGAGTTCCTGGTTGGAGACAACGGGATACCTCTTGTGTCCCAGGTAGACTGGGAACTCACCCCAAGGCCCATACGTGTAACACTGATCAACCAACATCACCAATTGGAAGCCCTTCAAAGGCGCCTTGATGAGCTGGAGGGCAAATACAGGGCCAATTCCCAAAATTCCGACAAGCCTCCTTCCACAGACAGCCCCTTGAGGAAAAGCAGGCACAAGGGCAAGAAGGGAAAGCCTGGGGCCAAAAAGGGACACAAGGGGCACAGGCAGGTGATGCTCGAGCCCACAAAGACAGTTGTAGTAAGGCCAGAGCGCTGTAGCTGTGGTTGCAGGAAGTTCAAGGAGATGGAGCCTTTTTACACCCATCAGGAGATTGAGCTTCCAGAGATCCGCTTGGAGGTCACCCACTTTGTGTTGCATAAAGGCCGCTGTGCCCGTTGCGGGAGGCTGAACAAGGCCAAGGTGGATGTTTCTCACAAGACTGGCTACGGCCCCAGGCTCACTGCTCTTGTGGGGGAGATGGCAGGCATTGAGGGAAACAGTAGGACCACGGTGCAGGAGTTCTTGAGCTCTGTATTGAACCTCCATGTGAGCAAGGGCGCCATTCAGAAGATGATAGACAGAAGCTCCAAGGCCATAGAGGCCCACTATGATGCCATAGGGGATGTGGTTCGCAGCCAGGAGGTTGGCTTTGTGGATGAGACCTCCTGGTGGAGGAAAGATGCCCTGGAGTGGCTCTGGGTGATGACAAACTCCCTTGGGGCTCACTTCATGGTGCACTCCAGGCGTTCCAAGCAAGCCTTTGAGGCCTTGGTCAGACACTGGAGAGGTACCCTTGTCAGTGACGGCTACGGGCTTTACAGGAGCTGGTGTGGCCCCAGGCAAAGCTGCCTTGCACATCTGATCCGAAAGGCCAGGGGGTTTGCCCAAAGGGGCAAAGAAGCTGTGTCTGATTTTGGCAAGAAGCTGGAGGCAGAACTCAAGAGGCTTTGTGAGATGGCCCGGGGTTCTCCCACCATAGGGTGCTACCGGGCATGGTATGCCCGCTTCACTCACTTGATTAAAACGCACATGCGAAGAAGGGATGAGGTAGGCAGATTTGCTCGGAGGCTTCTCTCTGAGATGGACTCTCTGATGGTATTTCTCTATGAGCCAGGGGTGGAGCCCACCAACAACCAAGCCGAGAGGGCCCTTCGCTTTGGTGTGCTTTGGCGCAAGAGAAGCCTGGGCACCGATAGTGACAAGGGGGACCGCT
>JBBFLE010000044.1 GCA_037481695.1 bacterium
CAAGGCGGAGCCGCTCCTCAAGCGCTCGCTCACGATCAAGGAGAAGGCCCTGGGCCCTGACCATCCGGATGTGGCCACGAGCCTGGACAACCTGGCCTGGCTTTACGAAACGCAGGGCGACTACGCCAAGGCGGAGCCGCTCCTCAAGCGCTCGCTCACGATCAAGGAGAAGGCCCTGGGCCCTGACCATCCGGATGTGGCCAGGAGCCTGGACAACCTGGCCTGGCTTTACGAAACGCAGAGCGACTACGACAAGGCTGAGCGGCTTTACAAGCGGTTGCTGGCGATCAAGGAGAAGGCCCTGGGCCTGGACCATCCCGATGTGACCACGAGCTTAAATAAGTTGGCCATGCTCTACAAGGTCCAGAGGGACTACGCCAAGGCTGAGCCACTTATAAAGCGTTCGCTCGCGATCAAGGAGAAGGCCTTAGGTCCAAACCATCCGGATGTGGCTAGGAGCCTGGACAACCTGGCCTGGCTCTACTGCAGTCAGGGCGACTACGCCAGGGCGGAGCCACTTTTCAAGCGCTCGCTGGCGATTTGGGAAAAAGCCCTGGGTCCCGACCATCCGGATGTGGCCGGGAGCCTGGACAACCTGGCCTGGCTCTACTACGAGCAGGGAGACTACGACAAGGCTGAACCACTCTACAGGCGCTCGCTGGCGATTACGGAGAAGGCCCTGGGCCCGGACCATCCCGATGTGGAAAAGACCCTAAGGAGCCTTGCGGAGCTTTATCGGGCGTCAAACCGTATCCAAGAAGCTGAGTTGTTGGAAGAGCGTGCAGCCAAGATTAAGGCCACCAAAAACTGATATGAATATTGTGCACTTGTCCGATGTTTTGTGTTTTGAAATCTCTGCCGAGGCGGGGGCATCTTATTGCTTTTTGGAGAAGAAACCAAAGAAGTTTCTCACCTTATCGGAAAAACGTCTTTTTTTAATGTGGCGATGAAAATCCTCGAGCCTTTTCATTTCCTCTAAAGGCTCCAGACACGAATTTGTGGGTGGGATTGGTTTATAGGGACTTGAAAGCATGAATCAAATCCCGTACTTCCTATTGGTGAGGA
>JBBFLE010000045.1 GCA_037481695.1 bacterium
GGGTTCGTGGGGCTTAAAGAAACAAGAGCATGGCTCGCGCAGGGACGCTGAGCTCGCAGAGGAAAAACCAGTTCTCGCGCAGGGACGCTGAGCTCGCAGAGGAAAAACCAGTTCTCGCGCAGGGACGCTGAGGGCGCTGAGGGAATTCTTTGGCACGGGTTCCCCGCAGGGGAACAGACGGGTCCGCCAAAGCGGACGCACCGAAGGCTCGCGACAATTCGCCGAGGTGAATTCTCGCTCCACTCCCCCCGCTTCGCGGAAAAAAAAAGAGGATTTCTCTGCGGTCTTGGCGCGAGCAAAGGGGTTGCAGGCATCGAAAACCAAGAGCATGCCTCGCGCAGGGACGCAGAGAGCGCAAAGGGAGAAGCTTCTTGGGGCTGCAAAGTAGCCCCCGTGTGCGGCGCGAAGCGGCGCCAGTGCCAGAGGAAAACTCCAATTCCAGCTGAAGAAGGACAAAAAAGTGCCTAAGATGAAAGTAGCGCTGCTAACAGGGTGCAATGACAAGCACTACCAGCTTAGCCTGGTCTCGGGCCTGGTGCCACTGGGGATAGAGGTGGACTTCATAGGCAACGACGACATGCTCGATGCCGCGAGGTTCCCAAACGTCCACTATTTTAATTTCCGAGGGGACCAGAATCCCAATGCTCCGCTCCCCACGAAGGTGTGTAGGGTTCTCAAGTACTACGCGGCTCTCTTGGCATACGCGGCCAGGAGTTCTCCTAAAGTATTTCATATTCAGTGGTTGAACAGGTTCGAATACCTCGATCGCACGGTTGTCAACCTGTACTACAAGGCCTTGGGCAAGAAGTTGGTTCTTACGGCCCACAACGTAAATGCAGGTCTACGGGACGGG
>JBBFLE010000046.1 GCA_037481695.1 bacterium
CCAGATGACACGCGAAAACCTCAAATGCACGTAAAGCGAAATCTGGGTTGATAAGCGATTTCTAATCCTGTTCTATCTTACTCAGATCACCCGGATCTATAGTAAAAATGTGAGGAAAACTCCAATTCCGGCTGACGCAGGACACCTCCTTGCCATCTTCCTCCCCCTCCCTCAGGGTTAATTTGACCTCAATAGATTATGGGAACTTGAGCTTAACTCAAAGCCCCTTTATGGCAAGGGGTGGGGAATTACCTTGACCCCGGTGGGGAAAAAGCTTGATCCCAATACCCCTTAGACTGGGGATATACCATGATCCTGGACACAACCAGAGGAAAACTCCAATTCCAGCTGAAGCAGGACAATGTTTAATCCTCCCGTGAAGGTCCAGTCGCCTTTCATCGGCACTCAAGTTCTCAGAAGTTCTCTGACCCTCAAACGGTTGAGCTTCTCGTGATAAGATTGGTTGCCGTAATCTTTCAAGCAATCATAGCACGCGGCGCTACATGTGCAGGTGTAGCAGATCTGGCGTGCCTGTTCTACTACCTGGTGCCAATTGTCAAATCCTTCCTTGACGAACCCGGCGCCTCCAGGAGTACGGTCATAAAGAATAATCTCCGCTCTTGAACCGGTGCCAGCCTTACGATCTGCTAGCCATCGCCATGAAACACCAATGTCGAACGGTTCAAGATCGAGTAGTTTGCATAGCCCTTTTTGTAGCGCGAACGCCAGGGACTCAACTGGTGGATTCACCAC
>JBBFLE010000047.1 GCA_037481695.1 bacterium
ATCCCCTCCAACCAACGAGAGAAGCGATGATGATGGAGAAGAAGTCGGCAGTAGGGGTTGTTGGGGGGGGATGGCTCCGAAGCAAAACCAAGGAACCAGCTTTTGTGATGCTGATTTAATAATTGAGTCAGGAGGTCCTGTTATTTGTTCGGTCAGCCCGCACAGGAAAGACCATGTTGGAAGCGTGGCAAATGGCACGGGGGCAGGGGGAACAAGGCGCTTTGACTTGATAATTGAGTCAGGAGGTCCTGTTGCTTGTCTGGTCAGTGCGCGCGGAAAAGCCAAGGCCGGAACCCTAAAAAATACGATACAGGCAGGGGGAATAGAGGTAGACCTGACTTAATAATTAAGTCAGGCACCCTGTTACCCGCTCGGTCAGCACCCAAAGGATAGGCAAGCAGAAACTCTTCCGAAATGCAGGCGGGAGGTAATGGTGGACTTGACTTAATAATTGAGTCAGGAGGCTCGGTCACCTGTGTGGTCAAGGCCCCAAAGGTAGGCAAAGAAAGACCCCCGTGGAATGGGAGTGGGGCATGGGGGCAAGGTGGTTGTGACTTATTTATTGAGTCAGGAGGCTCCATGATTTCTTTGGCCAGCACCACAGCAAAGGGCAAGGAAAGACTCCTGGAGACGGACTGTAAATCATTGTCTCCTCCCTATTCGATATTCAGGGTCCCCCCATAGAATCCTAT
>JBBFLE010000048.1 GCA_037481695.1 bacterium
GCCGCCGGAGAGCGTGCGGGCACGCACGTGCGCCATTTTTTCCATGCCTACATCACGCAGGGCTTGCTCCACCCGCTGATGATGATTGCGTTCGCCGCGCAAGCCCAGCCCGTAAGCCACATTGGCGCGCACGCTGGCGTTGAAGAGCACGGGGCGCTGAAAGACCAGCGTTACCCGCCGCCGCAGAGCCAGCGGCATTTCGGCGGTCAGCGGGGTGAAGGGGAAATTATCAAAGAGGATTTGCCCGCGCGTTGGGGTTTCGAGGAACGCCAGCAGGCGCAGAAGAGTGCTTTTGCCTGAGCCGCTGGGACCAACGATTGCCAGAATCTCTCCTTTCTGAATGCTTAAATTTGGCACATCCAGCACGGTGCGGTTCTGGTAGGTTTGTTGCAGGTGTTCAATGCGGTAGAGCGTTTCCATACGATTTCAGGCGTCCTGCCAGCGGTCCTGCAGGATGAACAGCAGGGCGTTGACCACGAACGCCATACCCAGCAGAATCACGCTGAGCGCCAGGGCGGTGTTGAAATTGCCCTGGCGCGTTTCCAGCACAATGGCGGTGGTCAGCACACGGGTGCGCCCTTCGATATTGCCGCCCACCATCATCACTGCGCCCACTTCGGAG
>JBBFLE010000049.1 GCA_037481695.1 bacterium
ACCCTCTTGGCGCGCGCTGATTCGCGCGCCTCGAACCAGTCGCTGGACCGGTCACTGGCGTTCGTTGCTCGCGCCTGTGGCGCGGCACCTCCCGCCACCGCCGGTCAGCTCGCCATTAGATTTAAAAATAAAATAGAAAGGAGCAACAAAATGGCTAATTGTCCACACTGCAATCAAATTATTTCTCGATTCAATTTGCAAGAAATGACCTCATCGGCCCTTTTTGGGCAAGAATGGAGAACCATCGCTTACGTATGTCCGATGTGTCAAAAAATCATAACCGCACAGATTGATCCAATTGCAATCAAAACAGATATAATTAATGCAATAAAACCAACCCGAATTTGACGCACTATTTTTAAGGTATCTTGGGCCATATCGTATGTAGTAATGACATCTGATTGCTTTTTTTGCATGATAATCTCCTATCTAAGAATTAAACGTTTTCATCTAACAAGCGGCTGCACCAGATTGCCAATAAACCTGGCAACTGGTGAGCCTTATCGTTCGCGTCGCGCTGCGCGCGCCGCGAATGGGGAGCTGCCCGACTGTGACTACGGCCAGCGACTGAAAACCCTCTTGGCGCGCGCTGATTCGCGCGCCTCGAACCAGTC
>JBBFLE010000050.1 GCA_037481695.1 bacterium
GGTACTTTTTGGTCACCCCCTCTTTAAAGGAAAATCGAATGTTTTCTAGCACTTAAAATTTGACACAAAACTTTTTACACCACCATATTTCCGTAAAGATAGTCCCAGAGAAAATCCTCTCGACGACAACAGTGGATCCGGTGTTGATTGAGCACCTCTAAGAGTGGACCGTCGGTTGTCACAAGGACATCTGCACCAGCGGTAAGATAAGCTCGGACCAAGTACTGATCATCATCTTTTACAAGCGCTTCTAACTCTTTAGGAATGGAGCAAAGCTCGTTATCTTTCCATCGCTCAGCTTTTTCTGAATTGAACATGAACCGATTTTTGAACATTTTCACTATGCCTTTTATTTCTATAATTTGGGCCATTTTCGCGAAATGCCAAAATTTCTCAACGAAGGGGCTTCCATCCACAATGACCAGTTGGTCGCAGCGCTCAAAAGTTTTGTTAAGGAGGAGAAAATCTTCTCGTAGGCGAGTGGTTTCATTTTGGTCTGCAAGGTCTGCCCAAAGCCACTCGTCGAAGACTATCT
>JBBFLE010000051.1 GCA_037481695.1 bacterium
CTGATCCCGCATCACCCACCAAGAGGAAAGCTGAGCAACCAACCTCATGATATGCCTTCATAAAATGGTTCATACATAGACGAGGCTTGGTCCCCCCATTGCCACACTGATCTGAGTTGCCAAACCTTTCTTACCCAAAAGTGCTTTGAGCTGATTTGGGTAAAAAAGGCAGCACAGGGCACAGAGCACAGGGTGCAAAGGTGCGAAAGAATAGAAAAAAACTTCAAACCGCAGGCATCATGGGGCAAAGGGCACGGGAAGTATGGAAGGCAAAATCCATAATACCCTCCCCAGAAGAATCAAGCTCTTACCAAACACACCCCGCGAAAAGTGCCAAAGTTGGGATAGAACAGCGGATGACCGCCATTCCGGAAGAGCTCATCACGATCCAGAGAGAAACTGTTGATGAAGGGGGCATGGCCTCAAGACAATCCCTTATGACGCCTCACGTTGAGCGCCTTCCATTTGAGCAGCGGCTGAGATTGTATGCGGCGTTGAAGAGATTCGTCGCTGGTCAAAAGCGTGGG
>JBBFLE010000052.1 GCA_037481695.1 bacterium
GTGGGAAGAGGGGCTTACCCTCAAAGTCGGTCATGTCTTCTTTGAGACGCCGTAGCAGGATGGGATTTTCCCCAGCCCGGGCTGCTTCTTCCAGCAAGGTGGTATGGGCGAAGAGGTCGGGCTCCAGCAGGTCGAGCAGGAGCCGGAACTTTTCATCGTCGCCCTGGTGAGGGGTGGCGGTAAGGAAGAGCAGGTGGTGGCTTTGGCGGGCAAGCACCTCGCCCAGGCGGTAGCGCTGCGATTTTTTGACCTCGGGCCCGTAGCGGGTGGCCGAGAGCTTGTGGGCCTCGTCCACCACCACCATATCCCAGGAGGCCTGTTCCAGGAGGCGTAGGTTTTCCTCTCGCTTGGCAAAGTCCAGGCTGGTGATGAGTTTGGGCCGCTTGAGCCAGGGGTTTTCCTGGTAGAGGGCGGTGGTGGTGTTGCGGTTCATGACCTCGAAGGTTTTGCCGAATTTCTCTTTGAGTTCGCGTCGCCACTGGTCGGTTAGGTTGGCCGGGGTCACAAT